>CAYHTI010000127.1:0-2917 GCA_964359515.1 uncultured Gammaproteobacteria bacterium
TTAACTCGGTTGTCACGTCATCTGCTATAGCCTGCAAGCGATTACCCGTAACCGTATCAATGCCGCTTATACGGACATCGTATAACAGCACGAGCTGCTCGCCCACGTGTTCAGCTCTGGGGGTGACGGGCAATTGCATGGCCGCGCCAAACCGATCCTTGTCGTAGGTTGTTTTATAGTCCGGCAATATGCCGACTCGCCAGGTGAGCGTACGGTTGTCCTCGTCATACAGTAAGGGATCGCCTGCTCCCACGCTGTCCCTTCCAAGCCAACCTGCCTGGTCACCAAGCCGCGCGGTGATGACGACATCGCGCACACGGTGCAATTGGTTTTCGGCCTGCAGAAAAACCCAATACGTCGTGGTCTCGCCAACGACGGGGGGCAAGGGACCGGTTCCAAGGGCCTCGCCGTCTGGGCTGTAATAACGTGAAGTCGCCTTGATGCCGAGATCAGAATTGATCTGCGCGCTGGCGCCATCAATGGGAACAATAATGCGTTCGGATTTGTCATTTTTAAATTCCAGCTCCCCATGGAGCTCAAAAACGACGGGATTGTCGCCGAACACCTGGCTCGCATTCACTTCCTTTCGTAAAGGAAGCCTCACGACAACCTGGCGCTTGCTTCCAGCTGGTACGACACCTTGTTGTAAGGATAAAAAACCATCCTCCCATTCGGTTGGGTCGTACTCGGAAATGTCGATCAAAAAATTGTCGGCTCTTATGTACACAACCGCATTTTGTAGGTCAAAAGGCTCATTGTTTGAAACATCGATAATCGCTTCGATAGTCTGTCCCAAGCTCACGCGCGTGGGAACAAGCGCCGCCGTTACCGCCACGCGTGGGTAAAATATAGGAAGTGCCACTGTTATTTCATCTTGTAAAAGCGGGGTACCTTCAAGCGAGGCATACAGCTGCAATTTAATATCCGCAACGTCAGCCGTGGCCGTCCGCAACTGGGCCCGCCCAATAATGCGGCCGCTTTGCAAGCTCCCCACGCTATCAATCGTCCAACTATCCGTGGCCGGATCATTTGCGGGCCTTGATGAAACAGTCTCCCAGTTCGGTGGGAAAATCGGCACGATGACCACATTGGTAAAATTGGTTACATGCGAAGTATTGGCGTAATTGATTTCAAAATCAAAAGGAATATTGGCGGCAATAGAATCGGGGAATTTTGCGTCGAGCACAAGGCTTGAACCACTGATATAAACGATTTCAGAAACAAGTTTTTCGTATGCGTCGTCAAAACCGGGGAGACGGTAATGCAGCACGGCATTCATGCGCGCGGAAGATGAGCTTTCCGCAATGACATAGCCATCGACGGTGGCGATCGCCGACTTGCCCGGCTTTATCGTTCCCAAGGAAATGCGGCCCTGTCGATCAAGATCCGGCGTGCTGTGCGACAAGACAAAACCAACGCTGGTCGGAACCGTGAGGTAGCTATCGATCAGAGATTGGGAGCCGTTATTACGCAACTCGATCGTGCCAGACAAGACATCGCCGCTAGAGACGGCCGGAGCGGATGTCCGTATCGACAACTCGATATTTTGGTGCTGCACAGCCTGGCGATAATAGAGGGTAATGTAAGCCGCGAAAGCAAAGACTAAGACGAGCGCCAGCGCCATGCCCGCGTCCACCGCAATATGCCGTTTGCGCAGCGGGTTGCTGGGATGATAATGGCGCTGGTAGCGGCTGCGCGCCCTTGTCTCGCAGACCAGGCGCAGATCCCCCGGCAACTGGCGGCAACGTTCAAGCACCGAGGAAGTCCCGAATTTTTTCTTGGCTTTAGCTGGCATAGAAATAACATCAATGAACAGAGAGCAAAGAGCAGACAGCACCGAGCAAGGAACAAACAACAATACAATGCATGATGCTCTTTGTTACATACTGATTGCTATATGTTACACGCTCTCTGCTTACTTGTTAAACAGCAGGTAATCCGTGGTCATTGTGACGATTTCCACTTTTCGATCGCCGTCAAAATCGGCTGCGGCCACGAAGACACCGGCGGAGCTCTTGGCCGAGAAAGCAAAAAATTCCGAAGCCATGTTTCCTGACCGGTTAAACACTTTCACGTGCGGCCCGCCGGTTGGCCCCGCGCCGGTAATGATTTCTGCTTTGCCGTCTCCATCCAAATCACCGGCCGCCACGTTCACGCCGCCGCGGAAGGACGCATTATAGGCAAAAAAACCAGTGCCGAACTGCGAGCCATTGGCCCTGAATACGCGGACTTGGGGGCCGCCGCCGACGCCCGCGCCAGTGATAATCTCACCCTTTCCATCGCCATCGACATCACCGACGGCAACATTTACGCCACCGCGAAAATTTGAGGCATAAGCAAAAAAACCGGGATTTACGAGTCGACCAGCCGCATTAAAGACACGCACATGCGGCCCGCCACCTTGTTTGGTGCCTGTCACTATTTCTAGTTGCTTATCGCCGTTCAAATCACCGATAGCAAAGGTCACACCGCTGCGATACGATTCGGTATAAGGGTAAAACACGGATTGCACTTGTCCGTTATCGCGGTAGATGGTGATTGAAGAAGCGCCGGCCACAACGGTTTCCAGCCGCGTATCATTATCTAAATCCGCCTTAGCTACAGCTGCACTACCCACGAAACGCTGGTCGTATGAAAAGAAGGCGGAGCGCGCTTGTTTGGTATCACCTGAAAATACGCGGGCATAAGCGCCGTTGGCATAGGTCGCGCCGAGCACTTCCTGCAAGGGCCGCAAAAGGACCAACCCATCATTCGGGCCGATGGTAACCCGGCTTACAAGCGAGCCATCATTGATAAGCGGATCTTGGCGGCCGCGAATTTTTTCAAAATTGCCAGGCAGTACGTAGGTACGCGTCTGCTGACCAGAATTCGCGAGGCCGATACCCTTTTCAAAATCACGCCGCCAAAGACCGGATGC
>CAYHTI010000128.1:0-2911 GCA_964359515.1 uncultured Gammaproteobacteria bacterium
CCGAAAGCGGGTTTAAAGGCTGTTGTTTCTGGGCGCGGGTGCCTCACAGGGCAGCCGCGCTAACTCATTTACTTATCCACTAATTTTCCGTATGATACCTATCTGAGCCGTCGCCCATATTTCCGACGCCTATGGCGCCAATCCACCTTATTCTCCCACAAATGCCCGGCATGGATGCCGAGATTTTGGTGGCGTGGTTAAAGAGCTTGCCCGAGCTTGAATTGATCGCATCCGTACGCGTGCAAGTTATCCAGTGGCAAAAAGCCGTCACTGGCGATACAACAGATTGGATCGCCACGATAAAAGCCGTGAAGGCTTGTTTGCCAGAGGCCGAAGGGGTTGTTGTCTGGGCACCTGATCAATCGTTGTTGGGTTTGGCAGGGGCTTTGTCTTTAGCCATGCCGCACCCAGGCAAGCCCGTGATTTGTTTTGCGAGCGCTTTTCCCAAGGCCGCCATGCTCAAGCAGGATCAGTTGATGGGGCTGAAGTCCTTACTGATCAATGCCACCTTTACGGCCATGGCTGATATCGGCGAAGTTTTAGTTATGCACGAAAGCAAGTTACTCAAACCCTCCAGTTGCCAATGGGATGTAGCGGATGGGCAGCTTCGCATTGCGGCTAGCGAAGCGCCGGTAGCTGTGATTGATTTTTCTCTGCATTTGCAAGGAGATTTCCGCCGACGCGATAAAGAAGTTTCCATTTTTGAAGAGTTCTCCCTGTCACCCCGCGTGCAGGTCGCATCCTGGTTTCCAGGCGTGGAGCAAGCAAAGATCCATGGAGAAAATTCTGATGCCCTCGTCCTCCTCACCGACGCGCAATATTGGGCGCATCCCGATGTACAAACTCTCAGGAGAACATTACAAGAACGCGACATGGCCACGGTTTGGTACAGCCGCACGCCCTGGGACTTGAAGCTGGAAAAGCATGAGGTCGCAGTCACGCATAGCCAGCCGTGGTGGGTTATTTTGGCCACGCAGGCTTCCTTTGGCAGCCTGACGGACAAAGACAAAGCACTTGAGCATGTCTTATCGGTTACCCGCTAGTATGAAAATGTTTTTATTCAATACGGCCGGGATCCTGTCTGCTACGGGCGCAAGCATCGAGCAAATATTAACGCGTATTGGCGTGCATGTGGTTGCACAGTCGCCTGAAATGGCGCTGGATCCGAACACGTTTGACGCCGCCCTGGTGCACCCCGGCCAGCACGATGTGCAAAGTACGTATTTGGTCGCTTTGGCCATGGCCAAACAAAAGCCAGTCATTTATTTGCTAAGCAAAGGAAAAAAGCTTGGTCAGTCCGTGCAACATTTGCTTAAGGACGAAGCAATCAAGGAGCTTTTATTGGTAGTCGAATACACGCATGCCACCTTGGAGCGCGATCTTGCCCAGGCCGTCGCCTCGTTAGAAGCCGACTCATTAATTGAACTGCCGACCATCAAGTTCACTTTGCGCATTACGCCCTCCATGGAGCGGTATTTGCAATGGAAAAGCAAGAAAACCGGCTTGAGCAAGGCTGACTTTTTGCGCCAAGTGATCCAGGAACAAATCATCGACAAAGACCAAGAATTCCGCGACTCATGATACAATAGGGCCATATGGCCGTCCTGCCTACCAATGCCGGAGACATCGCTGATAAGCTCGCTAATGAGCGCGCTTTGTCACGTATGCAAAAATCCAAGCCGCCTTCCGGCCGCTCAAAATTTGCGCCATCTTTGCCGATTTCGTCTAAAGCACCTACGCGCGGCGCCGATTATGAGGGTGTGAGCAAGAGGATTAGCCAAGGGTCGCCACTGTCTTTTTTACGTCCCTACGAGCGTGATCATCGCGAAGACTATGCCCGCCGGCTCGGTGATTCTCAAACCGGCGGTGCGCCGCTTTCAGGATTAGAACAACAGGCAGTGGCCGGGCGTTTGCAGGCTGAGCGCATCCGCGAACAGCGCCGTCGCCAAATGGCGGGCGATGATAAGAAGAACCGCGCGCAAAAACAAAAAACAGGGAAGTCCAACTCCGACTACCCCTATCCGATATCCTTTCGTAAATTTGTCGGCTTTGGTTTTGTCGCCCTGGGACAAGATTTGCTGCCCTTGATTTTTGATCTCTTAGGAATCGGCTGGATCATCGAGTACTGCCTCCTTCCGCTCACTTGGGGAGCTTATTGGTACTTGATCGTCCGCTGGACGCCACGTTCATTAAGGAAGAAATTCTGGCAACGTACCATCCTGATCACCGCCGTTGGTTGGATTCCAGTGGTCGGCCAATTTATTCCCGAGTGGACAGCCACGGCCATTGGCGCGTACATGGTGATTTCCATGTATGAAAGGCGACATGCTAATTTAGCCGCCGGCAAAAAACGAAACGGTTCTCCAGAAAAGACTGCGCTGGCAGGCAAGGCATCCGCCGCACCAGTTCCGGCGGCCGCGGGATCTGCCGCCGGAGGCGCGGCCGGAGCATTAGCGTCAAAAGTTTAAAGCATCAGCAGCCGCACAAAGACCTCCGCGTTGATTTTTACGTCTTCAATGGCGCGATGCGCCTTGCTGTAATCAATCCCGAATTTGTTCGCCAAGACCCCCAGCCTGTGGCTACCCAGCTGGGGCATTTTTGCGCGCGCTAAATCCAGGGTGTCGATCAAATCATTTTCAGATGGCGGTAAGCCGATTTGCACCAAATGTCGGTTGAGGAACTTCATGTCAAAGTCGCGGATATTGTGGCCAACCAAGGTCGTGGATCCGGCGAACTCGACGAATTCCGGGAACACTTGTTTGGGCGGCAAGCCGTGCTTGGCAATGAACTCATCGGTGAGACCGTGGATTTTGATCGTTTCCGGGTGGGAGGGGATACCGCTGTTCACGAATTTTTGAAATTCCGCGAGCACATGGCCATCCTTATTGATGCGCAAGGCGGCGATTTCAAT
>CAYHTI010000129.1:0-2874 GCA_964359515.1 uncultured Gammaproteobacteria bacterium
CTGCTCTGCGGCAAGTTGAGCAAGAAGCCCTCAATGTGAGCCCGGATATTGATATTAGCATGAATATCGTTTTGGATGCGGGTCATTTCATCGATCAGGCGCTGATAATCGCTGATGCTCGGCAAGCTCGGAAACGTCTCCGCGTGCGTCTCAGTTACTTCGCGTAGTCCCAGGTGAGCACACATCATGTCCCGCGCGGCACGCTGCCAGGCAGACAAGCGGCTTTGCCAGACGGATTTGGCTGGCGCATGAGCGCGCTTCGAAGTGAATTCAGATTCAATGGCTGCTAAGCGTTGTCCCGGCGTCAGAGAGCACATATGGATAAATTGGTCATACCCTTCCTTTCCTTGTTGCCCGCGCTTATAGAGGCCAGGTAACCCTCTCGCCCGCTGCCAAGCCTCGTCGCGGAGTATGGCGGGATCAGCGTCAAAAACACGGCCGAATTCGATGATTTGGCAGCGAGATTTAATGGTTGGCAAGATGCGTTGCGGGTCATGTGCAATCAAGATCAGTGTTGTGCTTTTTGGGGGTTCCTCGAGTGTTTTTAGAAAAGCATTGGCCGCCCCCGTACTCAGCTGGTCTGAACCATCGATAATGCCAATTTTTTTTGCGCCCAAAGCCGGAGACTGCGAAAGCGAGGATAAGAACGTGCGCATGCTCTTAATCGGTATTTGGTGTTCATCTTCAGCCAAGCGCAGGTGAAAGAGGTCTGGATGTGTACCGCGCTGCAAGGATGTGCAGCTCGAACAAGAGGTACAGGCCGTTTTGCCGCCTGTTTGGCAAAGCCAATATGCCGCAATTGATTGAGCAAGATGGGCTTTGCCGACATGCCTAGGGCCGATAAATAAAAAAGCGTGGGCGAGATTTTCTCCCGCTCCTGCTGCCGTAAGATACTGCCAAATAGCATCATGGCCAATCATGTGGATATCTTTACTTTGTGGCAAGCACGCTACGTTTATAGGATTCCAAGTTTTCAAGGGCAATGCCTGTTCCCTTGGCTACGCACAGCAAGGCGTCGTCAGCGACATAGGCGGGAACCCCGGTCGCGCGCGTGAAGAGTTTGTCTAAATTACGCAGCAAGCTGGTGCCGCCCGATAAGATCATGCCTTTATCCATGACATCAGCCGACAATTCTGGCGGTGTTTTTTGTAAAACGTCTTTAATAGCTTGCAGAATGCCTTCCAGCTGGGGTTGGATGGCTTCGGTCACATCATCCGAGCTAATGCGGATGATTTTAGGAAGCCCCGTGATCATGTCACGGCCGCGGATATCGGTATAGAGCTTCTCATCGAGATACAAGGCAGAACCCACTTTTATTTTGATGTTTTCAGCGGTCTGTTCGCCAATAGCGAGCCCATATTTTTTTCTGATGAAGTCAGCGACCGCCAAGTCCAGTTTATTACCGCCGATACGTACAGACGTGGACGAGACAATTCCTCCGAGCGAGATGACGGCGACTTCAGCTGTACCGCCGCCGATATCGACAATCATATGTCCTGACGCCCCGCCGATCGGGATATTCGCGCCAATAGCAGCCGCGACCGGTTCTTTGATGATATAAGCTGCTTTAGCGCCGGCGGCAATGGTCGCGTCAATAACGGCACGGCGCTCCGTCGATGTGATGCCTGCTGGCACGGCCACCATGACTTCAGGACGAAAAACGCGCAATCCTCCGAGCGCTTTATTGATGAAATAACGAAGCATGGCTTCTGTCGTGCGGTAATCAGCAATTACGCCATCTTTTAGTGGGCGTGAAGCGACGATTGTTTCCGTCGTGCGGCCAAGCATTTCCTTTGCTTCCGCGCCGACGGCCAGAACTTTTTTATCCACCGTTGAAATTGCCACGACGGAAGGTTCATTGATGACAATGCCGCGCTTGGGCACATGGACCAAAATGTTGGTCGTACCAAGATCGATGCCAATTTTTTTGATGAACAAGGACATAACGTCTATGGTTGCGCAAAGAGGATCTGAAAGGTCATATCTCCGCTTAGCTTTTGCGAAAAGCGCAAGCCGGTTTTGCCAATGGCGCTATACGGAGTCGATGATGGGGCGAAAGAACGCAAGACATGGTCCGCGGAGAACATGCCGGTGAAACTGGGTGTTGTTCCTGGTTGTTTTAATACAGTCAATTCATAACGCGCCTGTTTTTCGATCTGTTCCGTCAGCCAAGGCGGTAGCAGGTAGGTATATTGGACACTTCGCTCCTGGCCAGGTTCGATGGACACGAAGCCAGCAAATACGGTTTTGTTCAATTCGGCGTAAACTTCGGCGCGCGCAGTTCCAGCGGAACGGTCGCCAGTCATTAGGCCCTGCACCGAGAGGAGTTCGCTGCCGATCGGGACATACACTCTCGTGTGTGTTCGATAGCGTGACGTTCGGTAATCAAAGTGGCCCCTGTTTTTGTAGGTTAGCCGCAAAGAAGCTTCGTATTGTCCGTCAGCTCTTTTACTGACCGAGTAGGCAAATGTCCGATCCACTAGCCGGTCCGTTTTAAGGGCCCCGATATTGGCGTCGACAATGGCCAAGAAGTCATTGCGTACGTCCGGGAATGCACCAGACCAGCCCGCTTGCACCATTTCTGCTTGTATCGAGGGATTCGTACTATACACCAAAACCTCTTTTTCAGCGATTGTGCGTTTGGCGGCTTCAGCGAAGGCCCTGGCGCCAACCAAATCGAGGCTGAAAAAGCGTTTTCGCAGCTCCTGGGCCAAGTGATTAACGACCTGCTTGCGGTCTTCCTGGCTGATGCCGATCCGCCAAAACTCTTGCTCTACGCGATACTGCAGAGCGTCCACCAGGTTTTCTGACGTGAATGTAATGTTGTCGACCGTGATCGGTCCGGTAATCGTCAAAAATTCTTGGACGATACGA
>CAYHTI010000130.1:0-2859 GCA_964359515.1 uncultured Gammaproteobacteria bacterium
TGCCAAGCTCGGGGTTCTCTTCAATGGCGCGGGCAATGGTCATCGGAAAACCCTGCGCTCCCATGGGCACCATTTTGGAAATGCGGTCCACTTCCCCATAGGGCATCCCCAGGGCGCGGCCGACATCACGCACGGCGCCGCGAGCGGCCATGGTTCCAAACGTAATGATTTGCGCCACGCGATCCGCGCCGTACTTTTCGATAACGTACTCAAGCACCTCGTGGCGGCGGTCGTCTTGGATATCAAAATCAATATCAGGGGCGGATGGACGCAACGGATTTAAGAAACGTTCAAACGGCAAGTTATAGTCGAGCGGGTTGATTTCAATGATTTCTACGGCATAGGAAACCAAGGAACCTGCCGCCGAACCACGCGTGGTTGTGACAATACCGCGCTGCTTTGACCAAGCTACATAGTCGGAAACAATTAAAAAGTATTCGGGATACTCCTTTTGCTTGATAACGTCCAATTCATAATCCAAACGCTTACTGATTTCAGGATCAAGCGCGTCAAAAGCGGCTCGTATCTCTTCTACCGTGGTCGTGGCTGGCATGGCAGCAATACCACGCTTCGCATAACGCACGGCCAAACCACGGTAAGCACGGTCGCGCAAAAATGAGTTGGCATCGAAAGGCTTGGGGATCTCGTATTTTGGGAAATAATATTTTCCGAGTGGGATTTCCAAATCTATGAGCTTGGCGACATCAGCCGTCCGGTGCACCGCGTCTTCATGCCCAGCAAAATTTGTCAGCATTTCGGCTTCAGACTTCATCGACAAATCCACGCCGCGCATATCCAGGCGGTTGGAATCAGTAACGACCTTGCCGGTGGAAATGCACACCAACAAATCCTGGGCTTCATTGTCATGCGTATGCAGGTAATGGCAGTCACAAGTGGCAATCACGGGTACGCCCATCTCTTTGGAGAGGCGGTAAATTGTTTCATTCACCAAGGTCTGCTTTTCCAGGCTAGGATGGTGCTGGACTTCAAGAAAAAATTGCCCATCACCGAACATTTTTAGGTGCTTGGCGATAATATCGCGCGCCCTATCTTCCTTTTCCGACAAAATGGCCTGGGCCACGGCGCCCTTAAGGCATCCAGACGAAGCCATGAGGCCGGAGGAGTGCTCGGCGAGCACATCCATGTCCATACGCGGCTTGTAATAGAAGCCTTCTTTATGCGCAATGGTCGTCAGCTTCATTAAATTCTTATAGCCTTCCAAATTTTTCGCCCACAAGATCAGGTGGTTATATTTGTCGTCTATCTTTGGGCGCTTCTGCCCTAATTTGTTAGGCGCGATATAGGCTTCTTGTCCAATAATCGGCTTAATCCCGTTCTCTTTGCACGCATTAAAAAACTCAATGCAGCCGTACATGACGCCATGGTCGGTCAAAGCAAGCGTATCAAAACCCAATCCTTTAGCATGCTTGACCATCGGCTTGATTTTGGGCAAGCCGTCGAGCAAAGAATAGTGGGAATGGTTATGGAGATGGACGAAAGACATAAGCAGCTTTTATGGTGGAACTCATCCCCTAGCCCCTTCCCTTAAGAAGGGAAGGGGTATAAGACGTGATCGATCATGAGGAGAACTTCGGATGTTTGAGCTAAAACATCGCGATTCGAAAAACGTACTACCGTCAATTCTATTTGCTCAAAAAATTGTACTCGGCGATCATCTCGTTCAGAAATTTCTGCATCGTCATGGATAGAACCGTCTACCTCGATTACGATCTTGGCCTCATGACAATAAAAATCTACCACGTATCCACCAATAGGATGCTGGCGTAAAAATTTGAATCCGCTTAATTTCCTAGATCGAAGATTCTGCCACAGTAAATTTTCGGCCCTTGTTTTTCGCTGTCGAAGTAATCGAATAGTTTCAATGTACCCGCTAGAAATTGGTCTGACTCGGCCATGACCATCGATCATTTTATAAGAAAATGTCTGTTCCATAATAGTTTTCCCCTGTTTGAAGTCACCGCGCCCACCTCTTAAAAAAGAGAACGTTTGATGTGGTAACACCGTACTCCCCCTCCCTTCTTAAGGGAGGGGTGCCCAAAGGGCGGGGTGAGTTCTGCTCCAACCAATGTCCGCCACGGACATTGAGCCTACCACAAAAATTTCTACGAAGGCACTAGTCAAATTAGTGAACTTTATGTCAATTAAAAGCACCTCCCTGCGCTGAACCGCCACAAAGAGGTGAGCTTATCTTATTTAGCTGACTTCCGCCGCGAACCAGACCGTTTTTCGCCCATGTAATCAACAACACTTTTCACTGCATTGGCGGCCAAGGCGATGTAGGTGCCGCTGCTGTGTATTTTTTCTTTCGCCATGTCCATGATCTCATCGGCCTTGCGCAAAACGCTGGTAAACTTTTCTACGGTATAAACCGTGTCCTTTCCCAGGCGGATGAAGTAATACAAAGCCCAGCATAAGAAGATGGTGAGCACGAATACACAGCCGGCAAGGGTGAGATAAAGGACGTCGAGACTAGTTTCTAGCATATTTTTATTTTATACCTACATTCTATCCTACTACCGCTGGATCGTGAAATTTTGTGATTGTCAAGGGTTTGTATCCGATGGCTCATCCGTAACATCAACGGCCCTGACGAGCAATTAATGCAAACGGCATTGTGTACTGCTCTAATTCCGCAAGCGAAACACTATAGGTTGCATCACCAACCGCTATCCCTCCCACAACCTCTCCCAAACGCGCTAACTCTTTCAACGCTGCGGCTCGGTGTTGGCTGGACATGCTCAGACGTATCAATTCTAAAGCGCGATCCAAAGCCAGCCGTTTTTGTTCCTGATTCCCCCTGGCTTCCCATGAGCGGGCACGGCTCAATTCACTGCCGAT
>CAYHTI010000131.1:0-2834 GCA_964359515.1 uncultured Gammaproteobacteria bacterium
ACAAATACTATATCTTGTGATACAACAGATGTGTATACCACTATATATAGTAAAAAGCTGGTACGGTGTATTATATCACACACGCAAACGCGTGGCAAAATAATTTTGCGACATTATTTTTATGGCTCTAAATACGACAATTCCAAGCGAGGCGATTATAAATCAAAAACTTATCCACAGGACGAAACAATCTCCTGTTTCAACCCAAAACAATTCCCATGTTTCAAAACCCCCAAGTACGACTGCAAACTTTGGTTAAAACTCTCGTCAGTTATCTCGCCCGCCTGCCACAGCCGTTTTTTCTCGCCCAGTTTCTTAAACATCCGTCGTTTTGTTTTTGTTCGGAGAGTGATATGGTGGGGTAAAATAACATAACCGAGAAAATCAACGCCTTCGCTGTATTTTTTGATTGACACTTTGTCCGGATGGAGTAAGAGCGAGAGCTCTTGTCGGAGAAAAATATCAATTATTTTTAGTTGCTGTTGTAATATATTTTGATTATCATTAAGCAAAACGAAATCATCCGCGTACCTGAAATAACATTTGACTTTGAGCGTGTGTTTGATAAACTGGTCTAACTCATTCAAATATATGTTAGCGAAAATTTGCGATGTAACATTGCCAATTGGCAGGCCAATCCCGTCACTGCGAGGAGGAGCCCCCCACGCTACGCTCGGGGCAGGCTCCGCGACAACGTGGCAATCTAAATCGTTGGACAAAGGTTGTGATGAAAAACCAGTAATAATTTGTTCCACCAGCCACAAAAACCGACTGTCTTTAATCTTTCTTTGGATTATTTGCAATAGTTTTTGGTGAGGAACCGACGCGAAAAATTGCTTTACGTCGCATTTGAGCGCGAACGTTGGTTTGGTGTAATTATGGCTGGCTGAACGAAGGATATTGGACAAATTTTTCACAGCAAGATGCGCGCCTTTGCCAAGTCGTGAAGAGTAAGAGTGAAAGATAAAAGTTGGGTTGAATATTCTGTATAGTTCCCTGAAAACAAGATGGTGTACTACTCTATCTCTCACTGTTGCCTTGTTGATAATCCTGTGTTTTGGATCCCAGATGTGAAAGGTGTGGTAAGGGCCGTGTTTGTAAGTGCGGAAAAAATATTCGCGAAACTAATTAATTCATTAAAACTTTGTATCATATATGTACAATCAAAATGACGAGATACCTGCGATTGCCAAAACAATTGGCCTGTACAAACAATTTTATGGATTTTTGGGTTCATTCCCCAAGAGGGACAAATATGTTCTTGGCACTAGAATAGAAAATTACATGATTGATATGTTAGAATATCTATTACAGGCCAGTAAACAACCAAAAGCATGTAAACTGCCAACATTATTACAAGCAGATCAAAGATTGGAAATGCTGAAAATATTCATCCGTTTGGCTTTGGAAGTAAAAATCATTGATGACAAAAAGTATTTGCCACTGCAAGAACGATTGGCCGAGATCGGACGAATGCTGGGCGGTTGGATAAAGACAGTCAGATGAGACAAAGCGCCCCGATGTAACATCAGGGCGCTTTAATTCTGCCGATTATCGGAGGGAGCCGGAACCGAAGTTCGGATTCGGATTGGACACGATGTCGCTGTTCAGCTTGAGCTTGCCATCGTCGCGATTGAAGTTCACGTACGGAGCGTGCGAAAACGCGCCATCGCCACCAAAATTTTTGCTTTGACTCGTCAACTTGCACCAGAGGAGAATTGCTTCGCCTCCTGAATTTTATCTGTCGGCATCCAGATGTTACATCAGGGACCCGCGCAAAGCCAAAGCAAGTAGTAGGCAGAATCAGACAATTTTTCCAAGCGCGCTTCGCTGGTCTCGCGACACAACGAACCCCGGCTTTATGAAAAACAGGATTTCGGTGAACCGATATCTTTTTAGAACCGGCTGCATTAACCTAATTTCAAAATATATTATAGCAAATCTGTTTTAAAATTTGAAGACCCCGGCCTCTCATTGTTCTGACATTGCGTCAAAACGAGAGGCCGGGGCAAGATGACAAGCGGACAAGGACACAAGAGACCGCGAGGTCCCAAGTGGCCAAGAATCCGCCTAACTACCGGAGGGCGCCGGCCCCGAAGCGCGGATTCGGATCGGACACGACGGCGCCGCCCAGCCCGAGCTTGCCATCGTCGCGACCGAAGAGCACGCACGGAGCGCGCGAAAACGCGCCATCGCCACCAAACGAAACCTCAAAGTCAGGGATGTCCATGAACGGATTGTTGGGTCCGTCCATCAACTCCGCGTAGTGCGGATGCGTCAGGAAGAACTGGATGCCTTCCGGACCCATGCCCCAGTCAGTGAACTTGATAAGGTCGCGCGCGGTCGCAACCGGCTTGTTCTGAAAAGCATGTCCCAGCTGGACCAGCTTCCAGTAGAAACCGACCGGGCGGTCAGAGTGCTTGCCAGCGAACTCGCGCAGGAACAAGCGGTTGTCAAAGTTGACCTCGGTCCACTTCCACGTGGCGCGCTTGGACGAGATGTACTCCCACGGCACCTTGCCGGAAAGCACCATGTCCGAAACAGTACCACTCCCGCCGAAACCGTAGCACAATTCCGCGCCAACATAGCCGTCGACCATGTCTGCGGGCGTGAGGGTCGGGACGACAAGCTTTTCAACGGTCTTGAACGCCGCCTTCGGGATCTTGTTGCTCCCGAACTTCTTGTTGGCATCGCTCCATGCCGCAATCTGGCGATCAGGCGGAAGAATCATGGCGCGAACCGGCGCCAAGCGGTCGGCCAAAGTGATGGCCTTGAGAACGGGAGTCGGTCCAGCGGGCAGGATGTCTTCCAGACGAGCCCGAGCAGTTCCGGCG
>CAYHTI010000132.1:0-2820 GCA_964359515.1 uncultured Gammaproteobacteria bacterium
GCCGATCATTACGTCGAAAGTACCAAATTGCACACGGCGACCCATTTACTGCACACAGCCTTACGCAAAGTGCTGGGCGAACATGTCTATCAGAAAGGAAGCAATATTACGCCGGAGCGTTTGCGCTTTGATTTCTCTCATGCAGACAAAATGACCAAGGAACAAATCACCCAGGTGGAACAGCTAGTCAATGACGCCATCAAAGCGGACTTCCCCGTATCCTTTGTAGAGATGGATATTGAGGAAGCGAGGAAAACAGGTGCGATCGGCGTTTTTGAAGAGCGTTACGGGAATAAGGTGAAAGTCTACAAGATGGGCGACTTTTCTATGGAAATTTGCGGCGGCCCGCATGTCCAGCATACGGGCGAGCTTGGCGGGTTTAAAATCCTTAAAGAAGAAGCCTCTTCCAGCGGGGTCCGCCGCATTAAGGCGGTTGTTTTAGCCAAATAGTCTTTCCCGACCTGGGAGGGGACTTGGCTAATGCCCAGGTTTCTTGACATATTTTCGAGATCTTGTATACTTAGGCACAACTTGGAAAAACATCAGATTTTGAGTAATAATAGCTCAAAACGACGGCCTCCATGTTGAGATTCCTTCGCGGGAATCTTGTGTTGTTTTCGTCAAAATAAATGTCATCCGTTTTTAACGGATGATCACTATGAGAAAAAAAAGCAATGCCAAGCGGCCGAACGCGAACGGCCAGACGCCGGCGGAAGCGGCAGCCGAACGCGGATCCAAGAAGAAGGATTTTTTGCACGTGGATGGACAGGTTTTAGAAACCTTGCCCGCAGGCACGTTTCGGGTTCAACTGGAAAATGGCCACGAGGTCTTGGCCCACTTAGCCGGCAAGCTCCGGATGTTTCATATCCGTATTATGCCCGGTGACCGCGTCAAAGTAGAAATGACCCCTTATGACCTCACAAAAGGGCGCTTAGTGTATCGCTATTAAACGACGATCGTCTTGCTCAACTGTATGAAAGTGAGAGCCTCTGTAAAAAAACGCTGTAAAGATTGCAAAGTGTTGCGCCGCAAAGGGCGAGTCGTTGTGATTTGTAAGACGCCGCGCCATAAGCAGCGCCAAGGTTAATCGTTATTGCTTCCTGACTTTTCTATACTATGGCACGTGTCGCCAACGTAAACATCCCCGATGACAAGCGTATCATTATCGCTTTGACCTATATCTACGGTATTGGCGATAGCGTTTCCAAACGCATTTTGCACGCATGCGGTATTGACCAACATGCGCGGACAAAAGAATTAAGTGAGGAGCAGCTGGACAAAATTCGCGCCGAAGTTTCAAAAATGAAAGTTGAAGGCGATTTGCGCCGCGTGGTTATCACTAATATCCGCCGTCTTAAAGAGATCTCCGCTTACCGTGGTACGCGCCATGCTCGACGCTTGCCCACGCGCGGTCAGCGTACCAAAACCAATAGCCGCACCGTTCGCGGTAATGTGCGCAAAACCATGGGAAGTGGCCGCACTGCTGGAGCTCAGAAGACTTAAAGCCGTTCCGTTATTATGACAGCGACAACCGCAACAACCCCTGTACAGAAAAAGAAGGCAGTTCAAGCTACCACGCCGAGGGGGCGTGCGCACGTTCAAGCTACCTACAATAACACGATCATTAGTTTGACCGATGCGAACGGCAATGTGATCAGCTGGTCCAGTGCTGGTAAAATGGGTTTTCGCGGTCCGAAAAAGGCCACAGCCTATGCCGCCGGTGTTATCGTCAAGGACGCAGTCAGTCGCGCCGCTGAGCGCGGATTAAAAGAAGTCGATGTCTATGTAAAAGGTATCGGTGCGGGACGAGAAGCCGCTATCCGTGCCATGAACGCTAATGGTCTTCAGGTGATGTCCATTCGCGACATTACCCCGATTCCTCATAATGGCTGCCGTCCCAAGGGACCCCGCCGCATCTAACGACCCCGTACTGTTATGGCTAAAACGAATACATTATCACCGTCCTGCAAGCTCTGCCGCCGCGAAGGCGAGAAACTCTTTTTGAAAGGGGAGCGTTGCTATACCTCCAAATGTGCCGTCGTGAAGCGCAAATTTCCGCCAGGAATGCACGGTGTTCAGCGCCAGCCGCGCTTAACTGAATACGGCCAACAGCTCCGCGCTAAGCAAAAGGCGAAGCGAACTTACGGCATCATGGAGCGCCAATTCATGACCTATTACCGCAAGGCCGTTGCCAAACCGGAAGACAGTGAACAGGCCTTGAAGCGTTTGCTTGAAATGCGCTTGGATAATGTCGTGTACCGCTTAGGTTTGGGCGCCTCGCGCGCACAGGCTCGCCAATTGATCAGCCATGGCCATATCATGATCAATGGGAAAAAAGTTGATGTACCGTCCTTTCAGACAAAGATCGGCCATGTTATTACAACCAATCCCTTTTCTAAGGACGTCTCCTTGTTTAAAGGTGTGGCTGAACGATTAGCGCAACACACGTTGCCTTCCTGGCTTGGATTTGATAAAGAAGCAATTTCCGGCAAAATCTTGAGCCTTCCTACAGGTGAAGATATGCGTGATACAATCGAAGCCAAGCAAATCATTGAGTTTTATTCTCGCTTTTAGCTTAAATACACAAAAACAACCAAGCGTTAAGCCATATATATGGATAAAATTCCACTTCCCAACACGTTTGAGCTCCATGAGACCGGTGAACACCGTGCCACCTTGGTCATTGAGCCGTTGTTTGCTGGCTATGGCGTGACGATTGGCAATGCCTTGCGCCGTGTCTTGCTGTCATCTATTCCTGGTGCAGCTATTACCTCGGTCAAAATCAAGGGTGTTGACCATGAATTCTCCACGCTTGATGGC
>CAYHTI010000133.1:0-2820 GCA_964359515.1 uncultured Gammaproteobacteria bacterium
TTGACCCGCATCCAAAGTCCTAAAGACCTTCGCCTTATCGACGAATCCTGTTTGCCGCAGGTTGCCGCTGAGTTGCGCGCATTTATGGTAGAAACAATTTGCCGCGTAGGTGGTCATTTTGGCGGCGGACTTGGCGTGGTTGAGCTCACTATTGCCTTACATTATGTTTTTAATACGCCAAATGACCGTTTGCTCTGGGATATTGGCCATCAGGCATACCCGCATAAAATTTTAACGGGGCGGCGCGAACGGCTCGATACAATCAGAAAAACTGGCGGCCTAGCACCGTTTTTGCAGCGTGAAGAGAGCGAATACGACCATTTTGGCGCTGGACATACGAGCACCTCCTTGTCTGCTGCGCTGGGCATGGCCGTGGCGCGCGACCAGAAAGGGGAACAAAACAAGGTTGTGGCGGTTATCGGCGACGGCGGCATGACCGCTGGCATGGCTTTTGAAGCGCTTAATAATATTGGTGCAGAAGGTCGTGATATGTTGATTATTCTCAATGACAACCAGATGTCGATCGACCCAAACTGCGGTTCACTTTGCCGCCACTTCGAAGACCTCGTCAACGGGCAAACACAGCAAAATGTTTTTGAAAGTTTTGGCCTGCGTTATGATGGCCCACATGATGGTCACGATTTGCTGACCTTGGTGGAGACCCTGAAGAATGCTAAAGACCGCCGCGGTCCCTGGGTCATGCATGTGCGCACGGAAAAAGGCAGGGGATATTTACCGGCGCAAAGCGACCGCATGAAATGTCATGCCATGCCTGAGGGGCCCAAAAAGCCGATCGCTCAATATAATAACGTATTTGGCGAAGCGATCGTAAGTATTGGCGAAAAAGACCCTGCTGTGATGGCAATTACGCCCGCTATGTGCAGCGGTAGCTCGATGAACGAATTTGCGAAGCGCTTTCCGTCTCGGTTTTACGACGTGGCCATTGCCGAGCAGCATGCCGTTACTTTTGCCGCGGGACTTGCTGCGGAAGGGTTGAAACCGTTCTGTACGATCTACTCGACGTTCTTACAGCGCGGCTATGACCAGCTTATTCATGATGTTTGCCTCCAAAATTTACCCGTACGCTTTTTCCTCGATCGGGGCGGGCTCGTTGGCAGCGATGGGGCAACGCATCACGGTGTTTTTGATCTCGCATTTTTGCGTACTATTCCCAATATCGTCGTAGCTTCGCCGCGCGATGAAGCTGATTTCGTGCGTCTCATTGTGACCGCGCATCAACATGATACTGGTCCGATCGCCATCCGTTACCCGCGCGGTTACGGGCACGGGGTCACCATACCAACCGATCCAGCGCCTATTTAAATCGGTCGCGGAGAGATACTGCGCGAGGGCGGGGCAGTCGTCATCGTGGGCATGGGCCCTTGGCTTTATGACGCACTTGCCGTGGCAGATGCTTTGCGCGCCGAGGGAATTCAGATAACGGTGATAGACGCGCGATTTGTGAAGCCACTTGATACGGATTTGCTTTCAAAATTTTCGCATATCAAGGAATGGATCACTTTAGAAGACCACAGCATCACCGGCGGCCTGGGTGGTGCTGTGGCAGAATGGATCACCTCCAATGGCCTGGCGATCAGGTTACAACCCCTAGGCATCCCTGACGTTTTTGTTGAGCATGGATCGATAGATGATCTGCGCAATCAGTGTGGCTGTGGTCGCGCAGGTATCCGACAAGCAGTGATAGACGCATTAATGAGGCAAACAGTAAAATCCATGTCCGTATGATTTCTCGTCTTTTCACTGCTTCTCGCAGTATCGCTTCGGCAGCCGTTGTTTTAGGCCTGTCCGGGCTCTTAAGCCGCCTGCTTGGTGTTTATCGAGATCGCCTGCTTGCCTCGACTTTTGGTGCAAGCTCGTCGCTTGATGCCTATTATGCGGCTTTTCGTATTCCTGATTTTGTTTTTAATATCATTGTCCTGGGAGCCTTATCAGCCGGCTTCATCCCGATTTTTTCGGAATATATGCATCGCTCGAAGGAAAGTGCTTGGAGGCTGGCCCAAGCAACCTTGCTGATTGTCGGCGGCAGCCTCGTTGTGTTATGTAGCGTTCTTTTTGTTTTTGCTGACCGCCTTGTGCCCCTGATCACGCCAGGATTTAAGGGTGAGGTGCTAGACCAAACCGTGTTGATGACGCGTATCATGCTGCTCAGCCCGTTCTTTTTGGGTTTAAGCGGCGTTTTCGGCGGCGTGCTGCAAAGTTTTAAGCGCTTTTTGGCCTATTCGCTCGCACCCATCCTTTACAATATCGGCATCATCACCGGTATTGCTTTGTTCGCCAAAGAGTGGGGGACGGTTGGCCTGGCTTGGGGCGTCGTTTTCGGCAGTGTCTTGCACCTTGGCTTGCAGTCGTTAGTAAGCTTTCGCCTTGGCTGGACCTGGGCGGCCTTAAACCCCTTTAAGGAAGAGGGGATTAAATCCATCATGACCTTGATGGGACCGCGAACGATGAGCTTGGCACTGAGTGAGGCAACGGCTTTCATCGTCACATCCATGGCCTCAGGCCTGGCCGCTGGTAGCTTATCGATGTTTAATTTCGCGCATAACCTGGCTCACGTACCCATCGGGCTATTCGGCATTTCCTTTGCAGTGGCGGCCTTTCCTGTCTTGTCTTCTTATGTGTCGCAGGGGCGCAACAAGAAATTTAAGAAGACGATGCATAAGACGCTTTCCTCGCTTTTATTTTTCGTCTTGCCGACGGTCGTTCTCTTCGTCCTGTTAAATGAACAGATTGTGCGGTTGGTGCTAGGCTCAGGCAAATTTGATTGGATCTCAACGCGTACGACTGCGATGGCGCTCTTAT
>CAYHTI010000134.1:0-2800 GCA_964359515.1 uncultured Gammaproteobacteria bacterium
ATGAAATGACTCGTGGCCCTTTAGGCGGGTATCCCGTAAGTGTGATTATGAAAACCCTTTTTGGAGTTAAATCAGAATACTCTGGACAAGTCACCAATTTATTAAACGAAGCCACGAAATTATTGGCAATAGAAAGAAATAAGGAACAAGAAATTCGCTTGAAAGAATTATGCTTAACATTGGAAAGCCTCTCTCATAATTTGGCCTTAGACATTCAGCTTGAGATCGAAAGAAATAGGAGAAAAAAGGAGCTAAAAAATGATTAGGATAACAAGGACCCACCCTGGTCCTAAAATCCTAAATGGTCCATATCGAACTCAGGAAATTTTAGATGAATTAGGGAAAGTTTTTAGATGTAAATGTTATCTTTGTGAAGGGAAAAAATATGCACCAGGAGCATTCGATATTGATCATTTCATTGGTCAAGCGGAGGTTCATGACAACGCCAATCAGTGGGAAAATTTATATTTAGTGTGTAGAATTTGTAATGAGATAAAACCCAAAAAAACTTATGATGGAGGTTATTTGGATCCTTGTAATCCAGCGGATAATGTTGAAACAGAAATAATTTATGAATTGAATGGTAGCAATAGTCCACAGTTCCTATGCAACTCTGAAAAAATAAAAACAAAAAATACTGTTGAATTACTCGACAGAGTCCATAATGGTCATAATGATAAGACTAAATACTTCCATTTCGCGTAAAAAAAATTGACTATGATGAATTTGGCGCAAGACCCGAATAAAGTGCTGGCGAAAGGCCAAGGAAATTCAGGATGCGCCGCAGCAAATCAGACAACGGGGTAACATGCCATAAACATTGTGCGCCGATGTGGACACAAGTGAGAGTCGGTTCTTGTTTGGCAATCGCTTTGAGTAAAGAGACGGCGGTCGGTGCAGCGGTAGCGCGTTTTGGCTGACCGGCATAGAGGCCAGCAATCGTTTCCTGACGTTCAGCGAGTTGGCGGGCTACCTCCGTCTGAATGAGCGTTTGCAGGAACAGTGCCAGGCAGAGCAGATTGGTCATGCCGATGATCTGGTCGTCCCGGTGTACATACAGCGGACTGATGCCGATTGGCCGATCTTTGAGAGCATGAAAATCTCGCTCAATGCAGATGCCGCGCCGGTAATGAAGCGTGGTTTCGGGCAGCGACATCTGCGAGAGCGGCACGTTGGTAGCGATGACCCGCCACCCCAAAAAATGCTTGCGGCGAGTGATAGCCGCCTCGTCACGGCTGACGGCAGTAATCTGGTAACGAACCTTGGTCTGAGTCCGCGTTGGACGTTCTGCACCGCCACGCCCGCGGCCCGTATAAAGAGTGGTAACGGTTTCCTCGCGCTGCCAGAATACGGACAACAAGTCTGTAACCTTATATTGAGCCAAGATTGCCGCCACTGCTTCCTGAAGTTTGGCTTCGTCTTGATATTGACGTTTGCCGCGGCCACGGGTAGGAGTAAGTGCCAACAGCTCTCGCTGGGCTTTGGCTAGGCGTTGCTCCAGATGTTTGATCTGCGGCTCGGCAAAGGCAAAGCTCCGCACGATCTGTACCCGTTCCGTCCATTGAATTTCCTGCCCGTCCACGCAATAAGTCAGTGGACGGCTGAATTCATAACCAGCGGCAAGTAGCTCATGGTCGCGCCAAATCAACTGGGCGGTTTCTGGCCCATCCACTATGGCGGCAATCCAGCTTTCGATTTGCTGCGCCGTTTCACCCAACATGGGCAACGGCATGAGGTAATAATCGCCGTGTGCGACAACGTCAGCGCGAGTAGCGATAGCCGCCATCTGGCTGTCGCCGGTATAGAGCAACCCTGATTGTTGTAGCAGGTCGCGTAGCCGTTTAATCGCCGGTGTATACAACGGCGCATCGCCTTTCTGGCCAGCCATGGCTTCACTGATGGCCAGTTGGCCGCCTGGCTCAACGCAAGCCGCCAGCAGCTTGATTTGTGCAAGATCAGCGCGATGTGCTTTGCTGTGGCCCTTTTGCATAACGCCATCTTCTGTTATCTCGTGGTAGCCGCTGACGGTGGTCGTATCAATCCGTACGCTCTTGACTTCGATGGCGTAGACTTCGACCCGGTGGCTCCACAAATCAGCTTGGATGCTGTGCCAACTCTCGCGGTCGCTCAGATGCTGCAGCACAATTCCCAGGCGGTCATCACTGAATTCGACATCGCGGAGCGGCTGCCCAACTAGCCGTTCTAACATATGGCGATGGGCCTCAGCCCACTCTTGTACTAGATATTTCTTGTGGCTTTGCTCCGACAAGATGTACGCCAGCCACACCATCGTCAGGACACCGTTTGAAAGACCTTGGTGATTGCCATGATTGCCCAGATTTTGGTCTATTACTTCGGCGAGCTGCAGTTTCTGCGACAAGCCGATCAACAATGGGATATCGTCTATTCTTTCGTGCGTTATGTTTAGTTCTTCAGCCATACGGCTGACTATATCACAGAATTCGTTATTTGCCTATTTTTTTACGCGAAAGGCAAGTATACAGCCAACGCAAGATGGATAATGATTTTTGGTGCAGATTCTACCGCTTGATGGCTTACATCTATCGAGAAGACCAGAAAAAGAGCATGGAGTATGTCAAGAAGGCAATACCACTTCTGCAGGCAAAGCTCAAAACGAATCCCTCAGGTACCGACAAGATAGCTGTCCTTTTTCTGCTCGGCGAATACTACCGAAGGACAGGCGAGTCCGAGAAGGCGCAAGAGTATTTCTTGCAGGTAAAGGTGGAAAAGTACAAAGACGAAGATGGGCAAGAACGAGCTGGTCATCCATATTTTACCG
>CAYHTI010000135.1:0-2757 GCA_964359515.1 uncultured Gammaproteobacteria bacterium
TAAGGCCGTTAACGAATTTAACGGGGATTAAACGGCCTCGAGTGGATCCCCGCCTCCGCGGGGATGACACAATACTTATGAACACGCTCCACCAAAAATTCGACGCCCTTCTCGCGCCGTATGCAATACGGCACGACGGCGGCGACCATGGCCGTCAATATCCGGAACAAGAGCATCCGAGCAAGCTCCCTTTTCAGCGCGACCGCGACCGCATCATTCATAGCAAAGCTTTTCGGCGTTTAAAACATAAAACCCAGGTCTGGGTGGCCGGGAAAAACGACCACTACCGCGACCGGCTCACGCATAGCCTGGAAGGCGCACAGATCGCTCGCGGTTTATGCCGTGATCTGGCACTTAACGAAGACCTGGCTGAGGCTGGCATTTTGGCGCATGACCTTGGCCACCCTCCTTTCGGCCATGAGGGCGAACATGCTTTGCACGAAATGCTTGAGCCGCTTGGTTTTTCTTTCGACCACAACAAGCACTCCTTACGCATCGTCACCGTGCTTGAAAGCAACTACCCGGATTTCCCGGGCTTAAACCTCACGGCAGAAACGCTCAACTGCCTGCGTAAACATGAAACTCCGTGGGAAGACGAAAGCGCTACCCCACCTCATGGCAGCAGTTTGGAGGCGCAAATCGTGAACCTGGCCGATGAAATTTCCTACTACGCGCATGATATTGATGACGGTTTGCGCGCCGAGCTCATCACCTTCGACGCGCTTGAGCGCCTCGCGCTCGGCCAAGAAGTGCTCAAGCTCATAAAAGAGCGCTACCCCAAGCTCGGCCGCGACCACCGCGCCTATCGCCCGCAATTTGTCCGCTCCCTGATCCATGTGTTGATCACGGACATCGTTGCGGCGACGAATCGCCGCATTGCAGTCAGCAAGATCGCCACGGTCAATGATGTCTATGCTTTAAACAAGTCAGTAGCCGATTATAGCGAACCGATACAAGAGGCAACCGACGCATTGCGGCAATATCTTTACGCCAATTTCTACCTGACCGATGAAGTACAAAAATACACACAGCAAGGCAAGGTCCTGATCAAGGAGCTATTCACGCGCTACTACGATAATCCAAAACTTCTCCCGCAGCACGTGCAAAAATGGGTGGACCAACCAGATCCGCTGCCCATTGTAATTAAGGACTATATCGCTGGCATGACGGATACGTTTCTTAAAGACACCGTTGTTGGGTTGAGGAAGCGGCTGGTGTGAACATGTGTCATTCCCGCGTCCCGAAGGGATCTCCGCACACTAATAAGTTGCGGAGACAAGCGGGAATCCCCGGCTAAGGCCGAGAACGAACTTAATGAACATTAGTCGCTCTCGAGTGGATCCCCGCCTCCGCGGGGATGACACGATGAGCTTGCCGATTTACAGCGCCAAGCATAACATACACTCATAAGTTCGCTAATATTCGTGATATGTCCCAAGGCAAAATGATCGTCATCGACGGCGGCGACGGCAGTGGCAAGACTACCCAATTTAAAATGCTGCTCAAACGCCTGCAAGATGAAGATTTCGACGTCATTACCATGGATTTCCCCCAATACGGCAAAAAGTCCTGCGGTGCGGTGGAAGAGTACCTCAATGGCAAGTACGGCAGCGCGGATGAAGTCGGCCCATACCGCGGTTCTATTTTTTTTGCCGTTGACCGCTATGATGCCAGCTTTGAAATCCGTAAAGCGTTAGACGAGGTCAAAATCTTGCTATTCAACCGCTATTTGAAAGCCAACATTTCGCATCAAGGCGGAAAAATCGCCTATGAAGCCGAGATCCTGAAGTATTTTGAATGGTTAAAGGAACTTGAATACGAGCTCTTTGGCATCCCAAAGCCCGATATCAACATTTTCCTCCATGTCCCCCCGGAAATCGCCTTGCAGCTTGTCGACAAAAAAGGCCACCGTGACTATATCGGCGGCGAAGGACGCGATTTACATGAGGCGGACTTGCAACATCAGAAAAACACGGAAAAAGTATACCAGCAGCTTGTTTCGATCCTACCCAATACCTCCATGATCGAATGCGCCCCCGCCGACAAGCTCTGCACGCCGGAAAACATCCATGAACGCGTGTGGGAAGTGGTGAAGAAAGCACTGGGTAAGTAAAATTTGCACAAAAAAAATCACGCCCTGCACCAGAACGAAGTTCTTGGTGCAGGGCGTTGTGCTACGTGCTCAGTTCGGCCCGGTGTCAGGCTGGAACTTGGCTGACGCGCGCGAGGATGGCGGGGATCTCGACTTCGATGAGCTGCTCGACCGCCTGCTTGAGGGCCTCAAGCGCTTCAGCGCTGATCTGGTCACTGCGGAAGGCCTGGCTCTCCCAGGACCAGGAGAGGTCGTCCTCGCCATCGCGCATGCAGACCAGGTTGAAGATCGTACCGGCCACCGTCACCTTGATCAGGAGACGCGTCTTCTCCGTACGGCTGGTCTCGTCTTCCATGACCGTCTCCAGGAGCGTTCCCGGGTAGGCCAACAGGGCGAAAGATCCGATCTGCAGCGGGGTGCGGAAGCGCTGTTCGAACGGCGAGATCGGCCAGTCCTTGGCGATCAGGCGCATGCGCGTTTCATCGACTTCCATCAGGGCGTGAAGCACGCGGCGGTGCTTCACGAGGTAGCCCTCGATGAATACCGCGCTGCGGGACCGGCGTTCGGTCATGGACTTATCCTTGGCGAACTGCCCAGCGGGCGTGATCATTGCTTCTCTCCTAAAACACAAAGAAGCGTGGTTGCGCTTCTTGATAATTCCACTA
>CAYHTI010000136.1:0-2688 GCA_964359515.1 uncultured Gammaproteobacteria bacterium
CGACGCAAATCCGGCTTTATGAAACGCTTGCCAAAGAGAGATCGGTGCGATGGGCGGCGTCATAAGCGCCGCCTCCGCGGCGCTTTATCAAACTCTATTTGGTTACGTTTCGCCCTGATTGCCCAGTATAAATACGGGTAACTTAATGGAATCAATAATTAATCACTTTAAAAAAGCCCACCGCTCGGCAGACCTGGTTCTGCATCCTTTTCCACACTATGTGATTGATGATTTTTTGCCAGCCGACACATTCGCAGAACTGGTTAATTCCGGACTGGCCGGGCAGGCGTTATTAAAGCGCAAGTTTGAAACCAGTCTTGAAACTGGCAAAAGTGTTCATGGAAACGAGGAAATGAACGCGGCCGCGAATATTCCGATCAAGCTTCTGGGTGGCCAGTTTGGTTCGACGCTCATTAGCGAAGCATTCGGAATAGACGGAGTCAGTTCAATGTTTGACCGCCCCAACTTTGGCGGTTATTACCCGTTTCATCAAATGAGCTCGGGTGGCTTGCTCGGTTCGCACGTTGATCATTCCTATTCAGTGGATGGCCAAGTGCACGTGGCCAACTGCATTTTTTATGCTAACCCGCATTGGCCCGAGGAGTGGGGCGGCGAAACGATCCTGTTTGACAGAACGGGTATACATGAAGTGGCACGCGTAAATCCAAAGCCCAATCGCCTGATAATTTTCATGCACTCTTCAATATCGTTTCATGGCGTTGACGTGGTTAAGTGTCCAGAGACCGAGAAAAGAATGACTTATTACATGGACTACTACGCGACCAAGGAAAATGTCCATAAAGCGTATGCGCAGTATCGAACCAGGCCAGATTCCAATGGAATGAGAAGCTGGACTCACGGCACGATATTTTTGCCATTTCATCCGTTGGGAAGATTCCGGTTCCCGAATTGGCCTCGTGTCAAAAGCGTCAAGCAAGAAGCAGGATATGTTTTTCATTACTTCAAATACATTTTGGGACGACTATTTTCCAAGTTCGGTTTGATGTGAATGGGAAGCATGGATTTTAAGAGACCATCACCATGAATCCTGAATTGAAATTTGATAAAGCATTCCGTGCTTCCGAACGGGCCTTCGTGATCGCGGAAATCGGCCATAACCATCAGGGTTCGGTGGAGAAAGCCCGGCAGATGTTTTCGGCAGCCAAAGACGCGGGCGTCAATGCCGTGAAACTCCAGAAGCGGAACAATCGCACGCTATTTACCAAGGCGCTATATAACAAGTCGTACGACAACGAGAACAGCTATGGCGCCACGTACGGCGAGCATCGCGAGGCGTTGGAGTTCAATCGAGACGAGTATCTTGAGCTGCAGAATTACGCCAAGGAGCTCGATTTGATGTTCTTTGCGACCCCCTTTGATTTTGAAAGCGTCGATTTTCTCGCCGAACTGAATATGCCCGCGTACAAGATCGCCTCGGCCGACCTGACCAATATCCCGTTGCAAAGACATATCGCAAAACTGGGCAAGCCGATTTTCCTGAGTACGGGCGGTGGAGATATGCGTGATATCCGTCGTGCCTGTGACGCGATTCTTCCGCTTAACCCGCATCTTTGTATTCTTCACTGTACCGCCGCCTATCCAGCCGATGTGGAAGATATGAACCTTAATGTCATTTCTGCCTTGCTCGAGGAATTCCCGGATCAGGTGATCGGACTGTCCGACCACGAAAACGGGATTGACGCGGCCTCCCTTGCCTACATGCTGGGCGCGCGTGTTTTTGAAAAGCATTTCACCTTGAACCGGGCCTGGAAGGGCACGGATCACTCTTTCTCCCTGGAACCGGAGGGACTAAGAAAGCTGATCCGGAATATGCACAGAATTCCCGTTTTACTTTGGGACGGGAAAAAGAAATTCCTGGAGAGCGAGGCAAAACCGCTCAAGAAAATGAGCAAATCGCTTGTTGCCGCGCGCAATTTACCGGCCGGCCATAAATTGACCGAAAAAGACATAGCCATCAAGTCCCCCAGTGGCGGGCTGCCGCCTTTTGAGTTTGATCGTGTCGTGGGCAAGATCCTGAGAAAACCGCTCGACGAGGACGATCATATTCTTTTTGAGGATCTTGAGTGAGCGCAAGCATGCAGAAGTACGCTGACATCCAGAAAGACCTCCATCCATTGATGTGCGCGTTGCAAGCCGTCGTTTTTGACTTTGACGGTGTGTTTACTGATAACACCGTTGTGGTGGATCAGAATGGTGTCGAGAGCGTACGTTGCTGGCGCAGCGACGGTCTGGGGCTGGCCCGCCTTCGCGATCTTGGTTTGAAGACACTGATTATTTCGACGGAAGTAAACCCTGTCGTTTCCATTCGCGCCAAGAAGTTGAAGACGGACTGTATTCAGGGGGCTGAGGATAAGGCCGTGGCCATCGCCGATTGGGCGTTGTCCGTGGGCATCCCGCTGTCCAATATCGCATTCGTTGGGAATGACATCAACGACATCCCGGCATTGAAGGAGGTAGGGCTGCCTATGGCTGTTGGGGATGCGTATGAAGAGATATTCCCCTTTATTAAGTATCGAACGCGCAAGCCAGGCGGTTATGGCGCGGTGCGGGAAATCTGCGACCTTATCGTGCACGCGCGGATCGCCAAAGGTTTTTGAACAATGTCTGATCCGTTGTTTTCCGTAGATAGTGAAGTCATTATCGTCTCGGGCGCATCGGGTCAATTGG
>CAYHTI010000137.1:0-2173 GCA_964359515.1 uncultured Gammaproteobacteria bacterium
CTCGGCGGTAAAAACTAACATTCGCGCTCTGGAAGGCTCTTTAATCCGACTTAAGGCCTTTGCCTCAATGACAGGAAGTTCCTTGACCGTCGATGCCGCCAAGGATATTCTAAAAGACTCCTTGGGACAGGAATCTTCTCCCGTGCGTGTTGAGACCATCCAGCGCGTGGTCGCCCATAAATACTCGGTTGACGTTAAAGATCTTAAGGGACATCAAAGAACCGCTTCGATCACCTTGCCCCGTCAATTGGCAATGTATTTGGCCTGTATTATGACCGAGCTTTCCTCAACCGATATAGGCAGGGCTTTTGGCGGCAAAGACCATACCACCGTTTTACACGCGCGCAAAAAAATATTAAAACAAGTAGAGGAAGACCCATTTTTTCTGGCGGTGGTAAACAAGCTTCAATCGGACATTAAAGCTGTGGAAAATAGGTGAATTAAAGCGAAAATCGGGGCATGGATGAGTCCGCTTGTATATACTGTGGATAGTTTAATGGGTTTATCCCCAATTAAAAAAGGGTATTTTTAGAGGTAAAAGCTTCTTATCCCCATTATTAACCGACTGATTAATAAGAGGATGATTTAAAATGAAGATACATTGCAGTAAAGAAGACCTTGCGCGGGGCGTCCAAACAATACAATCGGCTTTATCTTCCCGAACAACCTTGCCTATCCTGCTTAATTTTCTAATGGAGACTGAAAACTCCAAAGTAAAAATTATTTCGACCGATTTAGAAATGGGCGTTAAGCATTACATCGGAGCGGAAGTAGAAAGCGATGGCAGCATCACTATTCCTGCTAAAAAATTCTCCGACATATTACATAGCTTGCCTGACGGCCAAGAAGTGGAGCTTTCTGTTGATTCTGGGGATAAAATTACTCTTAAATGCGGACGCTCACGCTTTGGGATCATCGGCGCGCCTAAATCAGAATATCCCATCCTGCCCGATTTTAATAAACAAAACGCCTTTGAGGTCTCAGCATCCCTTATTGGGGATATGGTTCAAAAAACCATTTTTGCGGCTTCCTCTGATGAGACACGGCACGTCCTTAACGGTGTTTTTTGGTCGGCTAAAAAAGGAACGCTTGAAATGGTGTCCACTGATGGACGCAGGCTTGCGGTTATCTCAAAAAAAGCCCTGCCTAAAGAAAAAGATTTTCAAGTCATCGTTCCAACTAAAGTACTTTCTGAGCTTCTGCGGCTTTTGGGATCTTTGGACGTTAAAGAGAATTCCGATGAAAAAATGATTATAGGAGTTACTGAAAATCAGATCACATTCCAGATAAAAACAACACTTTTAATGTCGCGGCTGGTGGGGGGTAGCTTCCCTAATTACGAACAGGTCATTCCGTCAAAAAAAGATATTATCATAACGCTCACGACCAAAGAACTGCTTGCTGTCACCAAAAGGGCCTCCTTGTGCGCGATGGACCGCGGCGGTTCGGTCAAATACGCGCTTAAAAAGGGAGTCTTGCAGGTGTCGGCTTCAAGCCAAAACCTTGAATTTAACGATGAACTGTCGATTGAATATACGGGGGGCGATTTTAAAATAGCTTTCAACCCTCAATTTATGGTTGAAGCCTTAAAACACGTGGACTCAGACAAAGTGACTATCGGCCTAACGACCCCGGTTAACCCGGCTTTAATTGAACCCGTCGGCGCGGGGGATTATCGCTTCGTGGTCATGCCCATGCGCATTTGATTAACCATGGCAATTAAACGTCTACCTTGCCTTATGTTCCCGACTAACGGGACAAAGGGGCTCTCATAATAAATGGCGAAACGGCCATTTCAGCGTTGGTCGACAGCCAAGGATTTGATTTCATCGTTTAAGTACCGCGCGGGAATACAGTCGGATAAGATTTCGATTCTTAACGCGGTTTGGGAAAAAGAGTTGGGGCACTTTTCAAAACATTGGACCCTGGCGGGAGTCAAGAAATCGACGCTTTATGTCAGGCCGCGCTCAGCGGCGGCGGCGCAAGAACTGCAACTGCGCGGCGCGCAAATAGTTCGCAGCCTTAATAAGTATTTTAGCCGAGCGTGGATTAAGGCCGTCAAGACATCTTTAAAATGAGCATTAAACAAAAAAAAGAATCAAAAAGCCGGGCTAAAAAGACGGCCGGGGCCCGTGGAAAAAATCGGAGGAATATGCCTGAATCAATAGCGGAA
>CAYHTI010000137.1:2183-2677 GCA_964359515.1 uncultured Gammaproteobacteria bacterium
CCTACGATTCATCCAAAATACAAGTTCTTGAGGGCCTAGAGGCGGTTCGTAAACGCCCCGCCATGTATATCGGCAGCACGAGCTCAACCGGCCTTCACCACCTGGTTTATGAAGCTGTCGACAACTCAGTCGATGAGATATTAGCCGGGCGCTGCAGTTCAGTCGATGTTCTTTTGCACGCCGGCAATTCCGTCACGGTTTTAGACAACGGCTCGGGGATTCCCATCGACCCCATGAAGGACCCAAAGCTTCCGGCTAATATCCGCGGAAAATCGGCCCTGGAAGTCGTTATGACCGTTCTTCATGCCGGCGGGAAATTCGACAAGAGGGCTTATAAGGTCTCGGGAGGACTTCACGGCGTCGGGATTTCAGTGGTCAACGCGCTCTCTGAGTGGGTCAACGTTGAAGTCTACCGCGAGGGAAAAATCTGGAAACAGTCCTATGAGCGCGGCAAGCCGAAGGGCCCCGTTGTCGCATCAGGAAAGACAGAGGAG
>CAYHTI010000138.1:0-2638 GCA_964359515.1 uncultured Gammaproteobacteria bacterium
GGGGCAATCGTGTCAAATATCTACCTGCACTATTTCAATGACTGATTTAATATTGCTAAAGTTAGCTAATTCCGTGTTTAAAAATTGCCGAATGCTATCTGCAGCAGTATAATTACGCTACCAAGAAGGCTTGACGGAATGGCCGCTCTCGCCTATACTGGCAGGCCCATGCACAAGAAATGGAGGGGACATGGGAAAACCAAGAAAGGCGACTGATCCGCCGCTCAAGTGCCTCGTCTGCGACAAGGCAACGAAAGGAGTAGCCATCTGCCAGTCCTGCCGGGATCGCGCCGCGCAGATCTGGCAGTACGAGCGCACGCTCGTGGCCTGCCCGAACGCCGCGTGCGGCTGGTCGCCACTGGAAGATCAAGCACTATTCGCGATGTTTCCGTCGCAAGCAGCCATCGCCAACGAGGACGACTTGATCCTGCTGGTCTTTGGAGAACAAGGATGCCATCGCTGCGCGCGACCAGGCGTCCTGCCTACAGCGGAGCTCTACCGCCTCCGCCCGCCACGCTGAGCCCCCACGGTTGTCTTTGACCGCGGGGGCCAATTTTATATACGATACAGTTATATGGGAGAAAGATGGCGGCCAAAAAGCGATCGAGTCCAATTTACCGGCCAAGACCTGGAGGCAGATTTTTTAGGCGATGGTCCGGCAGAAATCCGTTATGACGGGTCAACCTACCAAACGTTTAAAGAAGCGTTCCAAAACGTCATTAAGCACCAACCAAGCCACCGCGACAAAAGTGGACAGGCTCGTCCGTGGGATGCCGAGGATCCACCAATGCCATTGCCTAATGCCCTGCAATTCCTGGTGAAGGAACAGCTGGAGGAGCGATTGAAAGACCCCGAGCTCTCACTTGGATTTTACAATGCCCTGGGCACGGAATTGGACAAGCGTTATGGTATTGACGCTATTTTAGTCCTTGAAAGCAAAGGCGAGCGCGCCTTTGTCAGTATTGATATCACCAGCAACCCCAACAAAACCGCGCACAAAGCCGACCTGATCCTCCAAGTACCAGCAACATTTTTTGATGACGAAATTTACCCAGCAAAAAACCGTGAACCGTTTTTAGAAGAATGGTCTAAACGGATCACGGATGCCTTTTTTAAAAAGATTTTCCTCAAAAGGACAAGCTCTACTCCTTCACGCCGTTAAGCGCAGTAAGCCCCGGCATCTCCTCGCCGGACAAATATTTTAAAGCCGCGCCGCCGCCCGTGGACACAAAGTCCATTTTCTCGATTAACCCAGCTGCAGCCACAAGTGATGCGGTCTCTCCCCCGCCAACCACGCAATAATTCGGCAAAGCCGCGAGTAATTTTGCCAATTCAACTGAGCCAATCGCTGTCATGTCCCATTCGATATAGCCAATGGGGCCGGCCCAAAAGACATCAGCGGCCTTGCGGGAATAATCACTGTAGAGTTTCACCGTTTCCGGACCAATATCATAAATCGCTTCACCAGGCTGCAGCTCATGAACCTTGCTAAACCGCAGGGTCTTCTTGTCCATGCTGCCATCGGACAACTTGGTAACCACGCGAGCATCTACCGGTAAAACAAGCTTGTCTCCTAATTCGGCCTGCAGCTCCTTAGCGAGCGGAATTTCATCTTCTTGGATGAGCGAATCTTTTACATCGACACCGGCCGCAGCAAGCATTGTATTGGCAATGCCACCGCCGACCAAGACGTGATCGGCCTTTGCGCCCAAACGGCGTATGGTCCCCATTTTTTCGGCTATTTTGATGCCGCCCACAAGCACGAGGAACGGATGCTGCGGGTTATTCTTCAAGCGGTCGAGCGCCTGAAGTTCTTTCTGTAAACGCAATCCAGCTGCGGACGGTAGCAGCTTAGCCGGCCAAACAACCGAGGCATATGACTCATAGCTATCGCCGAAAGCATCGTTAATAAAAATATCGGCAAGTTGTGAGAAAGCCTTCCCCACACCCTGATCATTATCTCGCTCACCCTTATGAAAACGCACATTCTCTAAAAGGATAACACTGCCAGACTTGGCCGAGGCAATCGCCTGCTTTACATCCTCACCGATACAATCGGCTAAAACAGTTAAGTCGTCCCCAAAAACTTTTTTTAAATACTCGCCAATAGGCTTCAACGAAAAAGCGGCATCGCGGCCTTTGGGTCGCCCCAAATGCGCGGCGACCAAGGTCTTCTTCGCGCGCTCTTTGACGTACTGGATCGTTGGCAACACCGCTTTGATGCGGAAATCATCCATGATCTTACCGTCATGTATCGGCACATTCAGGTTTAAGCGCAACAATACAGTTTTACCGACCAAATCAAGATCTTGCAGGAGCTTCATAAAACTAACCTTGTCAGTATTTATCTATAAACCATCTTACTTGGCTAGCTTTTAAGCGTCAAAACAGTCATCTGAAGCAACTCCACAAAAGGCATGAATCCTTCTAAGTACGCGTCCTACCAAATCTACGTTTTTAGAGGTCAAAGACGTTTTTCTTTGCTACCTTTTTGGCGGCAAAAAGGCAGCGCAAACATTAAGCGTTTTCCCCCGGACCCCAAATACTGTCAGCTAATATTTGTTGAGCCGAAAGATGGAATACAAGAACAGTATTATGGGGTCTGGGGTTCGACGCTCCGCGGGACATGATGAGTGGT
>CAYHTI010000139.1:0-2626 GCA_964359515.1 uncultured Gammaproteobacteria bacterium
AGGTCGCGAGGTTCACCAAATCGGCGAGTCCGACCGTTGACCAGACGAAAGGACGCCGCAGGAATTGCTGCCAACGTTGCCACATAAGCCTATCTTACCATTCCAGAAGCCGTTAAACGAGATTAACGGCTGTGCACAATTTTGGCAAACAGCAAAGAAAGCCCGAAGGCTTTCTTTTATCGTGTTAGTTGCTGCCGTCGTAACCGAGCTTGTTGCGCTCGTCGTCGGCATAGACATGAGCCCATTCGCTCTTGTCGTAGGTGAACATGTCCTTTTCCGTAAAGAAGCGAGCTACTTCGGTCTTGGCCGTTTCAACGCTGTCTGAGGCGTGGATGACATTGCACTGGATGCTCATGGCCAAGTCGCCGCGGATGCTGCCGGCGTCGGCTTCGCGGGCTTTTGTAATACCACAAAGGATACGCACCGTGTTTACGACATCAAGGCCCGTCCAGACCTGAACAATGGCCGGGCTGGACTTCATAAATTTCGCGATGCCGGGGAAAAATGGCTTGTCGGCAATATGGGCGTAGTGTTCTTTTAGTGTCTCGTCATCAAGATAAATCATCTTCATGCCGACGAGCTTGAGGCCTTTCTTCTCAAAACGGGTGGTGACTTCGCCGATCAAACCGCGCTGTACGGCATCCGGCTTGATGATAACCAAGGTCTGTTCCATAGGATTTATAAACAAGTAAGGACAGGCCGAGACCTGTCCCCACGTTGATCTTACTCGTTGAACTTACAAAACCGACTTGACCTTGTCAACCACCTGCGATGGCGTGAAGTTTGCTTTAATCAGGTAATCCACCGCGCCAAGCTCGAGGCCTTTCTTCACATCGCCATCCTGACCGAGGTTGGTGAGCAGGACAACCGGAATGCCTTTTGTCTTGGCATCGGCCTTCAAAGCCTTCAAAACAGTGAAGCCATCCATCTGCGGTAAAATGATGTCGAGCAGGATGATGTCGGGCATGTTCTTCTTGGCAAAATCTAAACCGTCTTTGCCATTTTCCGCCTGGACCACGTCATAACCCTCCTGCGTAAATTTGAGAGTGTACATGTCGATAATCATCTTATCATCTTCGACGAGCAAAACTTTTTTCATAGCATCTGCCATAGGATACGTTTCTCCTTATCGGACCTTGGCTTAGCCTTAGCCCCGTTTAACGATCTTTGCACGAATTATATACCGTCTCAGCCCTTTTTCCAACAAGGCTAGCGCCAAACAAGGTGAAGGCTACAGGCCGCTCGATCAGGCAACCGTCACTTTGTAGACGGATAGCGCCAAGCTGATCTGTCCGGAAAACAAGGCTTCCCGCGGCCTCCAAGCGATCCAAAACCGCCTGAACCGGGTGCCCATAACGGTTCGCGCGACCAACCTGTACCACCGAAACAGCCGGACTGACAGCCGCTATGAAGTCAGGTGTTGAAGAGGATTTACTGCCATGATGCGGAACCTTAAGTACATCCGCATTTATCTCCAAGGCGGCTATTTTCACCAGTCGTCGCTCGATTTCCGCTTCAATATCGCCCGTAAACAAAAACGTCGTTTCTCCATAATCAAGACGCAGAACAACAGAGGCATTGTTCACTGGTTCGCCCGGCGCATAGGTCTGATCGGTCGGATGTAACACATGCAAGACCGCCCCATCCGTCAAAGGCACATCAGATTTTTCATGCACCAGCTGGACGACCTGGTTGCGATCAGCAAGCAGCTTCTCCCAAGCCTTATACAATTTTGTTTGCTTGGGTGCGTCCGGCATCATCACTAGCCCCACGTCGTAATCCTTCAGCACGTCTACCAAGCCAGTGAGATGATCAGCATCGCCATGCGTTAAAACCACGAGATCAATAGCACGGTCCGAAGCCGACATCACCGTGCGTAATTCCGACAAAACTCGCTGGTCTGGACCGCCGTCGATTAAGACTTGATACCCGCTTGGCAAGGTTATCAAAATGGCATCCCCCTGCCCCACATCGAGATAATCAACCGTCATGACATGTGCGGCTGATGATGGCGGCAGCAATGCGTAAAGCACCAAGGCTGAAACCACCGTGAACAACAAAGACTTAATGAACTTTTTTACGATTTGTTTCATAGAACATCCATAAGCATAGCAAGAAAAGCGAGACGAACAGCATGGGCGTGGATAAGGTGATCGCGCTGGCGGCAAATGGCAGGGCTGCAAACCATGCGCTGATATGTAAAATATAATCGCAACCGAGCATGGTCACATAAGCAAGAAGTAGCGCGATAGGTCGAAATGGCAACAGCATTGAACAAGCTGCCGCGACCGCACTGATCGCCATCAGCCATGGAATTAACGGTAAAACAAGCATATTGGTCAGCGGCGCGACCACGGACCAGCGCTCAAACTGGTACATCAATAACGGCAAGGTCGGCGCTGAGGCAGCCAAGGTTGTGGACAGTGAAGATCGCAGGGAAAATCGCTCGGGAATCCAGCGGCACCAATGCGCGAAACGGTCAGAAAGCGTCAGTATCCCGGCCGTGGCCAAGCAGGACAGCTGGAACCCAGCGTCATAAAGCAACACATAGGGATTAGCGGTGATCATGGCCGCGGCCGAAATAGCTAACAATCTCATAGCCTGCGGGCGGCGGCCGAATAGACGT
>CAYHTI010000140.1:0-2623 GCA_964359515.1 uncultured Gammaproteobacteria bacterium
GATTATAACCAATTCCTTGCGCCCCATCTGCGCCAACTTTTCCAAGAGAGGCAAAATTTCAGCGACAGAAGAAATCTTTTTATCCGTGATCAGGATATGCGCGTTCTGATAAACGCTTTCCATGCGGTCAGGGTTGGTGATCATGTAGGCGGAAACATACCCCTTGTCGAATTGCATGCCTTCCACAACTTCTTTCTCCACGCCAAAGGACTGCCCTTCCTCAACTGTGATGACGCCGTCCTTACCAACGCTTTCCATGGCTTCGGCAATAATGGAACCGATTTCACGATCATTGGCAGAGATAGAAGCGACATTGGCCATCTCTTCTTTCGTGGTAGTCTTTTTGGCTAATTTGTCCTTTAACTCCTTTACGACGACGTCAACACCTTTCTCCAAGCCGCGGCGGATGCCAAGCGGGTTGGTTCCAGCCGTGACGTTCTTTAAACCCTCAGCAATCATGACTTGGGCGAGCAAGGTCGCGGTGGTCGTACCATCACCGGCGACATCATTGGTCTTGCTGGCAACTTCCTTAACCATTTCAGCGCCGATATTTTCAAACTTGTCTTCAAGCTCGATTTCCTTGGCAACAGAAACGCCGTCCTTGGTCACGGTTGGAGCGCCGTAACCTTTATCGAGCACAACATTGCGGCCCTTGGGTCCCAAGGTCACCACAACCGCATTCGCGAGCTTATCAACCCCGCGCTTTAAAGCGGCGCGCGCTTCTTCTTTAAAGAGTAATTGCTTGGCCATATAGTTTTTTTGGTTGTCATCCCAGAAGCGACTTGCCCGCCGTAGTGCTTACGTAGGAGGGCGTGAGGAGCTATCTGGGATCCCCTACTAAGACCGCTAAACGGGGTTAAAGGAGGGGATCCCGGATCCGCCCTTATAACGGGCAACGTCCGGGATGACAGGATGGTTAAGAAATGACAGCTAGCACTTCGGATTCTTCAATGATCAAGTATTCCTGGTCATCGATCTTTACCTGGTTGGGGGCGTACTTTTTAAACAGGATTTTGTCACCGACCTTCACGGACATCTCCAAGCGCTTGCCGCTCTCCGACATTTTGCCGGGACCGACGGCGATGACTTCGCCCTTTTCCGAGCGTTCCTTATCAACCGTATCAGGGAGGATAATGCCAGCCTTCGTGGCTTGTTCATCACTAATGGCTTTGACGATGAGGTGGTCATGCAATGGCTTCAAGTTGGCCATAGATAATATAATGTCATTCCCGCGAAGGCGGGAATCCCAGACTTAAAACGGAAACAAACTAACACAGCGCGTGCCCGCCGTCTTGTCCGCCGTAGCTCTTGCCGTCGCGTAGCCGCTATGGCGAAGCACGGTCAGCGGAGGTGGAAGCATGTGCGAAGGAGGGCTTAGCAGTCTATGTATACGACTGCTACGCTGTTGTTAGTGAAGATTATAGAAAAAAGCAGACGAATGTCAAGCCGTAAAATAAAGGAGACTCCCGGGCACGTGGCACCAGGGAGTCATGTCGTGTCGAACGGACTTACCACTCCGTTTAACGCCTCCAAAAACAGAGTCGCGCGCAAAACCGCTTCCACCACGGTGGCCGCAGCGCAGGCAGGTTGCCCGATACGCTCAGCCGCTCGCTGGTCGTACGAGACTCGCGCACGATTGCCGAAATGGTGATGGCATCACCCACGCGCTGCACGCGCAGTGTATTGATGATGCCGTGCCTCCTCAGGAGCCGATCGAGCTCCTTCTCGAGAACAGCATGGTCTATGACGTCAGGCGGCCCGTCCGCGACATCGGTCTGTTCAGCCACACGCGCCTCTTTCTCTCCCTTTCGCAGGAAGATGCCACTGTATCATGCTGCTTTAACTTCGCCAATACGATCCTAAGGCCGTGCCTGATGGTAACGTCCGGACACTGAGCGGCGCTGGCGATAAGCGGAAGGCAGGTGCGGCGAGGCTGCGATAGCACTGTAGGCGAGCAGGCGCATGAAAGCGTGCATCCACTGCAGCCCATCGACGACTCGCTCGTTCTGCGTCCCAGGCGGGGCGGGCGTATACGCGTACTCTGACACGGCCTGATGCGCATGTCCGGTCAGTGAACGAAGGCGAATGGTGAGGTCCACTTTCCGTCCAGCGATGAGGTCCTGTGCAAGTCGAAGCGCGGCTGCAGTTGCCTTACGAATTTCGCGCTTGTCTCCTTCACTACCGCGCCAGCTCCTGAGGACTTCCATACTGGCGCGCAATGCCTCATGGGGATTTTGCGGATCAGCCATCTTCCACCTCCACCATTCCAGTAGAAGGTTTTTTTACTTGTCCGTCAATTCTCGCGAAGTAATCGCCAGGGTAGCGGCCGCTAACATCAGGCCAAAAGGCAGGGAAAACCAGAAATGATCAAAGTAGAACATGATACCGATCGCGGCCAAGATCGAGGCGAATAATGGCTGCCGCGCTTTAAAGGCGGCGAGCACGGAATAGATCCAAACAAAGAAGAGGATAAGGCCAACGAGGCCTAACTCGGCCCAAAGCAAGAGCCAAGTATTGTGCACCGGTTGAAACCTAAAGATCGGACGATCGTCTCCGAGCCTATTCCCTTCCATTTGCATGAGCGTGGGTAAATACCCGCCCAGCCCGACGCCGCGGAATGGAT
>CAYHTI010000141.1:0-2621 GCA_964359515.1 uncultured Gammaproteobacteria bacterium
GCACGTGGCCAGGCAAGACGCGCTCCGGGCAGTAAGCAATGCGAATATCGGATTTTTCACCATGGCTTTGTGGAAAACTCAGATCAGATCGCGCCTTGCTCAACCAGATGGCCATCTGCTCGGTGGTACCAACCGGCGAAGTGGACTCCAGAATCACCAGGTTACCTGACTTTAATACCGGCGCAATAGAGTTGCAGGCCGCCTCGATAAAGCGCAGATCCGGTGCATGCTCATCCGTAAAAGGTGTGGGCACAGCAATCAAGAAGGTATCGGCGGGCTCGGTCTGCGTGGTAGCGCGAAGATAGCCTTCGGTCACCGTTGCCTTTATCACCATATCGAGATCCGGTTCAACGATGTGAACCTCACCCCTATTGATTGTATCGACCACCTGTTGGTTTACATCAACACCAATCACTTTCTTTTTTCGCGACGCAAAGACAGCAGCGGTGGGCAGTCCAATATAGCCCAAGCCAATCACCGAAATGGTTTCAGTTGACATTCGAGTCAGTCCTTCATCAAATGTGCAGCGTGATAGGCCATGAGCGCATCAAGAACCCGAGGACACGCTTTACCGTCGCCATAAGGGTTGTGAGCAAAGCTCATTGCTTGGTACGCGCTGGCATCAGTTAACAAGCGACTGATGCCGTTTGTGATTTCGGCGACATCCGTGCCCACCAATCGAACCGTACCGGCGACCACTGCCTCAGGCCGCTCAGTGGTATCACGCATCACCAAGACAGGCTTGCCCAACGAAGGGGCTTCTTCCTGGATACCACCGGAATCGGTCAGAATAAAATAGGCGCGATTCATCAGGTAAACAAACGGCAGATAATCCAGTGGCTCAATTAAATGTATATTGGCAATACCTGCCAGGAGCCGATTCACGGGCTCTCGCACATTGGGGTTCAGGTGCACTGGGTAGACAATTTCCACCTCTGGGAATGTCAGCGCTGTATCCGACAGTGCCTGGCAAATGCGTTCGAATCCTCCGCCAAAACTTTCGCGCCGATGGCCAGTTACCAGAATAATCCGCCGATCTTGAGGAAGAAAGGCAAAACGTGTTCTAAGCCGAGCTTGTAAATCGGGATCTGCTTTGAACCTGGCCACGATCTCGAGCAAGGCATCAATCACGGTATTGCCTGTAACGTGAATGTGACTAGCCGCCACACCCTCACGCAGTAGATTCTCGCGTGCAGCCCCTGTGGGCGCGAAGTGAAGCCTGGCAAGTGCACCTGTCAGCTTGCGGTTGGCTTCTTCCGGCCAGGGCGCGTAAAGATTACCGGTACGCAGGCCCGCTTCAACATGCGCCACCGGAATCTGTTGATAGTAAGCCGCCAGCGTGGTCGCAAACGTGGTGGCAGTATCGCCATGAACCAGCACAATATCTGGCCGAAACGTGGCAAAAACCCCTTGCATGCCCCGCAGGACGACAGCGGTGATTTCCGTCAGCCCCTGGCCCTGTTGCATGATGTCCAAATCAAAATCAGGCGTTAGCTCAAACAGGGCCAACACCTGATCCAGCATTTGCCTATGCTGCGCCGTCACGCAAAGACGCACATCAAACCGCGTGTCAGTCTGAAGCGCACGCACCAGAGGCGCCATTTTGATGGCCTCCGGGCGCGTGCCAAAAACAGTCAGGATCCTCATCGGCCGAGCGGCCTCAAACTGCCGCAATCTCAATCACCACCCGGCTGACTTCTAGAATTTCATCAAGAGGGATCGGCGCAGGCCGATTCTGATGTATCGCACGCACAAACGCTGCAGCGCAGGCCTTTTGGCCTTTGTCCTGGCGCCAAAGATTCAGCTTTTTGAACCCCGTCCAGCCAAAACCGGTTAGATTGCGATAGTTATCAAGCTGAAGCACACGCCCGCCGGCGAAGACTTCCAGCCGCTCCTTTGGGAAGGATCTGTTGCCATTGGCAAAATAATGGACAGTACCAATGGAGCCATCGGCAAATGCAAGCTGAATGCTTAGCGTGTCGTCCGTGCCGGCGCGCATACCGAGTCGCTGCCAGCCCACAATGGGCGCGCCCGCCAAAAAGCGCAGGAGATCAACAAAGTGGCAGACCTCGCCCACAATCCGCCCGCCACCGACGTCGCGATCTTGTGTCCAATGATTGACGGGGATGGCACCGACATTCACGGTCATAATTAATGCTTTTGGGACGGTCACGCTCGCCAGCAGCAATTTCATCTGCTGCACCTGTGGCGCAAAACGACGATTAAAACCCACCATTACAATGGATTTTTTGTTTTGCGAAGACGAGGTGGCAATCGATGCCAACTCATCCAAGGTCAAACACAAGGGCTTTTCAACAAATATATGCTTGCCAGCCGCCAACCCCTGCTGCACCAAGCTTGCATGGCTATCGTGGCGGGTAGCAACTACCAGAGCATTGACGGATGGGTCGGCAAATACACTGTCGGTATCTGTGGTGGTAGCTTCAAAACCAAACTTTCGTCCCGCATGCAGGCCACTTACCCCGCCGCTGGATGCTACCGTCTTCAGCCGCGCCCCAGCCGATTTAAAGGCCGGTATCAGTTCTGCGGTCGCGTAGTTTCCCGAACCGATGAAAGCAATGCAAGGTCGCTGCATTTCACTCGTATCGTCGAATCTAGAT
>CAYHTI010000142.1:0-2561 GCA_964359515.1 uncultured Gammaproteobacteria bacterium
TTGAAGCGTTGATTGTGAAAGTCGCCGACGCCATCTCCGGCGGACGGCCTGGCGCGCGCCGCGATACGCATGAACTGTACGTACAGCGCTTAACCGAGCTAGAAGGTATCGCTACCCGCCGCGAAGGCGTGGACAAGGCTTATGCCATCCAAGCCGGCCGTGAATTGCGCGTCTTTGTCTCCGCGGAAAAAATGGACGACCTGTCTTCCTTCCGCCTGAGCCGCGACATCGCCAATGACATCCAATCCGAACTTAAATACCCGGGTGAAATCAAAGTGAATGTCATCCGCGAGAAGCGGTTCGTGGAGTTTGCCAGGTAGTATGAAAATCCTCTTCTTCGGTGACGTGGTTGGTCGCGTCGGGCGCTCCGGCGTCAAACAAGCGATCAGCAAAGCCAAGGCCGAACACCAACCGGATATCATCATTGCCAATGCCGAAAACCTGGCGCATGGCATTGGTATCACCCCAAAAATCATAGAGGAAATGCAGTCCTACGGCGTAAATCTATTCACCTCCGGCAATCATGTCTGGGACAAGCCAGTCGGTGAAGAAGTGCTGCAAGCCAAAAATCCGGTCGTCTTGCGCCCGGCCAATTATGGCAACCGCAAAAGCGGCCAAGGGTACAAGGTCGTCGAGCTTGGCGGGCAAAAATTGCTTGTGATAAACTTACAATGTCAAGTCTGGATGAAAGACGAAGTCGACAGCCCATTTACCACGCTAGACGAAATTCTCGCCCAGCACGACCTGAAAAGCCTAGACGCCATTTTTGTTGACCTCCATGGAGAGGCGACCTCCGAAAAAGTGGCTATGGGCCATTACGCGGACGGGCGCGTATCAGCCCTGGTGGGTACGCATACGCATGTCCCAACTGCGGATGGGCGCATTTTACCCGGCGGCACGGCCTACCAGACGGACGTGGGCATGACCGGAGCGCGAGATTCCGTGATCGGCGTGCAGAAAGAAAACATCCTCAAACGTTTCCTAGGCGAGGGGGGCAAACGTTTCGAGTATGCTGAGGAGGGAGCCTGTGACATCAATGCGGTCCTCATTGATGTCGGGCCAGATCGAAAGGCGAATTCCATCCGCCTGCTCCAATGGACCGTTGAAACGTAAAGCCCTTGAACACCTATGAACAAATTTGAATTAGCAGACGCGATTGTTGCCAAGTCCGGCTTAGCCAAAAAAGACGTGGAGCAGGTCATCAAAACCATGCTCGAAGTCATCACCGATGCCCTGACAAAAAACCAGGAAGTCACGCTCACGGGTTTCGGCACATTTTCTGCCAAACACCGCAGCGCTCGCGCCGGAGTCAATCCGCAAAATCCATCTGAACGCATCCAAGTTCCGGCTGTCACCGTCCCAAAATTTAAATCTGGAAAAGCTCTCAAAGACGCGCTGAAAGGAAAAGGCTCGCACCAGCCAGCCGCACCGAAGCCAGAAGCTCCAGCAGCCGCCCCCCAGCAACCGACAGCCTAAACCAACCTTCCCCTTATAAACGTCCCGTATTTCCCAAAAAAGAAATACGGGACGTTTTGTGAATGAAACATCTTGAAAAATTAGATGTATCTAGTTATGTCTGAGAGCCGTGATTTCGATCTTTAAAATGTTATCCACTGAGCATCTGCGTTTTTACACAGGTTATGCCCGAAGCGGATTTGCAATTCATTTTTCACATGGTATAGTCAGCGTTGGAAAAGAGTCTTCTCAGTAAAGACCAGCGCTTGCATCCGGTGGAGGGATACCGAAGCAGCGACCCTTCCGCCCAAAGCAAGCAACGATGCTCTATCGATTGTTTCTTGTTTTGGGCTTTTTTCGTGGGACACAGGGAAAGGATTTCCTCTCGTCTCTCGTTGAATCGGCCGTTTGCTGACCGACCGACACAACGAGTCTAAGCGACCACGAAAAAAGCCGCCAAAAGAGGAAGCAATATCCTCTCCCTGTCCTCTGGACATTTTTGCCTGGTGTCGCGTGCGCACCACTGAAACGGTACTTTCTAGTCAGGTCATCGCATCACGAGCGTGTCACCCATACGCGCCTCGCGCGGAGACTGGAGTCGGCAGCGTCACATCACCGCATAATGACTGGACGGTTCATGCACACCACAGTCGACAACTTGTCACAACGTGGCAGGTGGCGCGGAACCGCATACGTTCGTGTCAGCAGCACAACGTTTCATTTCTCTGGCAGGCTTCGCCCGCCAGGAAAGTGGGACCATAAGATCTTGGGAAGTAAACGTCTCTGCCCGCTTCTCAAGAGCCACAAACCGGCCTAAACAGCCGGTTTTTGGTATAAAAAAACGCCCGTGCCAGCGTTGAGCCGGACACGGGGAACCCTAGTCGAGAAACTCTTCGAGCCGTCCGCCGAAGATGCGCCGCTCGAGATACATCGAGCTCGTATTGCTCGCAAAACCCCAAACCTCGACGCGCACGCCTTGCTGTTCGAGGAGCTTAACCATCTTGACGAAGTCGCCATCGCCCGAGATTAAGACCACCAGCTCGCGATTGATGTCTATCTCAACACCCGCATAGGCCATCCGCGTAACGATCTCCGCGTCCACCGTC
>CAYHTI010000143.1:0-2509 GCA_964359515.1 uncultured Gammaproteobacteria bacterium
CTCCTACGCCCCAACCGGCACCCGCGCCACAACCAACTCCCATAAATACAACGGCTTGTGTTGATCGCGGATACAACACTTGTCACGATACCCCCAACTGCGAGTGGACGTTTAACGGCTGCCAGAGCTTATAGAGAGCTATCTCATCCAAAAATCAAAACAAACTGATACCGACAAAATTGTTATACACGTAGCAAATCAACACGCCCACCAAAATCGCAATCGTATACGGAATACGCTGCTGTTTAAAATTCCAGTTTTTTCTGGCTATACCACAGACGACAGCCTGAATTCCGCCAGCGATGGCCATGGCGAGCAAAAACACGATAATGTTTGCTATGCCAACGGCGGCACCAACAACAATCAACAACTTATGATCTCCTCCGCCAATAGCACCTCCGGCCCATACCGGCAACCAGACAACAACCATAATGGCGGCGGCCAGCAACGCTTTAAACCAAGTTGGCTCACCCGTAATGGCGATCGAGACAAGCACTGCCAACAGACCCACCAGCATGAGCCAATTAGGCACAATCCCCCGTCGCAAATCGAAGACGACCGCTAAACTGGCAATGACCAAGGCAACGACGAGGCTCATATGTTATTGTAGTACCTCCATAATTTGTAGAATGGCAGGCGCAAGGAAAATAATCAGTAAAGCTGGGAAAATAAAAAACACGAGGGGTAAAGAAATTTTGACGGCAGCCGTGCGTGCCAGTTCCTGGGCGCGATAGCGTCGCTTCGCGCGCATGAGATCCACGTGCACGGTCAGGGATTGACTCAGCGGCACCCCCAAAACGCGCGATTGCTCGAGCGCCTCAGTGAAACGGCTGACCTCCAGCGAGCTGAACCTGGCCGCGAATTTACCCAAAGCCTCTTTGAAAGGCATACCGCCGTCTAGATTTAAAACCAAAATATTCAAATCGTTTTTCCAAAATCCAGAAAACCTTTGCGCAAGCTCACGGAAAGCTGCTTCCAAATTCAAACCGGACCGTACGTATAATAATAAGGCTTCAATTAAGCGCGGTAAATCCCGCGCAGCCCGCACCTGACGACGCTTACTTAATTGTTGAAAATAAAATTCAGGACCGCGTAAAGCCGCATACGCCAGGGGCATAGACATCAATAAAGCCGTAAACCAATCGCGACTATAAGTTAGAAGCAGGAAAAACACAAAAGTCGCCACCATGAAATATTGCTTGACAACCAAGGCTTCCTGCAACAAATCAGGCCGATGCACGCCTGCCGCTATCGCTTTCGTCCGCAATTCTTCTTGGCTGGTCACCTTACGGACAACCCTCCCCGGACGGACCTTCATGGCTAAGGCGTACCAACCGTATTTAATGAAGTGGCCATAGACAGTCTGCCCTGCCAAATACGCCAAGACGGCCGCCGACAAAGAAGCAATAATAATCCAAGCAATACTCATACTTGCGTTTGGGTAATCTTGCGAATCAACAGGAAGCCAATAATCTCCAGGGCGATCGCCAGCATGAACAAGACTCGCCCGACGGTTGTCAGCATAAAAATACGCAAATAACTGGGATTTAAAAACCAAAAAGCCAATAAGGCTAAGGGAACGATGCCAGCCAACACCATACCGGACATGCGACCAGAGGCTGTGGCTGTGCGCATTTCCTGCTCGATGACAAAATTTTCGCGCATAGTTTGGGAAACACTGGCAATGATCGGGATCATATTGCCGCCAGTTTTCTCCTGCAAAATTAAAGCCTCGGCAAACGAATTCCACTCCGGCGTGGCTAAATCATCTTCAATCGCCTCTAAACATTCGCGCAAAGGCACCTTATAACCTAAGCCGCGATCCACCGCAGACAACACCTCCCGCACCGGACTCGGTGTTTCCCTGGCAACAAATTGAAAGGCTTGTTGCAAGGAATACCCCGCCTTCAAGCTTTGATTGAGTGAATCGAGGGCGTATGGCAAACCAGCTAAAAATGACCGCTGCCGCTGCTTGCCGCGAAAAAGCAAATAAATAATGGCCATCAGGCCCAAAAGGACGAATAGCAAAACCCAATCAAATCCGCCTAGTAAGCCGGCCGCAAACAATAGACCAGCATAAGGCAGGATGATCCAAACCGGCTCCAAAAATAAGCGACGTACTCCCGCCCAGCCCAACATTCTGTCAATAGGATGTGCTTTGATACTGCTGATTCGCGGCCATGGTTCAGCAGATTCTTTCATTTGGCTGTAATACTTGCGTCCTTGCATGAGATGGGGTGAAATTTGCTGATGCAGCCAATCGGAAAAAACCTGAAGACAATACACAGCAATATATCCCGCGAACAAGGACAGTAAAAATATCACGAGCAATGGATCCATATCAGTTCGTCAGCCAATCCAGGTCAGGTTCGACGCCATAGTGAGCGAACTGCATAAAACAAGTTGGGATTTCGCCGGTAGCCAAAAACATATTGCGATCTTTGTCGTACGTATAAATCGGTACAAGCTGGCAACTCCCCTTATCTCGACTCTTGACCACCTCGCAGAT
>CAYHTI010000144.1:0-2492 GCA_964359515.1 uncultured Gammaproteobacteria bacterium
AGCCACTACACGCCCTCCTGTTGCAGCAAGTTGCGTAATGCTGCTTCTGCGTCACTTCGAGCCAGGTTCGCCTGAAGTAAGCCTTCCAGATGCTTCGCCTTAGCCGCAATCTCGGCCTCCAGGAAAGCGCGCTTTTCCTTCAGGCCGGCAATCTCTTGTTCAAGCTGCGCCGTCTGTGCTTCAACGGCTTGGATCAACGCATGCGTTCCATTCCCGTTGGTTGTTACGGCAACCGGTTTCGATTCAACAAGCGGAGCATGGGGCAGAGACTTGGCCACCGGCGCACCAGGAAGGCTGAGTTGCCAGACAAAGCCAGTCCCTTCACCCTCTCGCGATACACGATGGGCTTTGACGCTAAGCTCCTTGCGCGCATGGAAGAAAAGCATATGTCCAATGCCTTTCTCCTCCGCCGCTTCGCCGACCTCCTTTGACAACCGAGGTCCAGATCCAAGTATGTCGACCAAGAACTGTTTGGCGCGCGCCAACTCCTCGGGCGGTGAGGAGTATGGACCGCTGGCCTTTCGCTGGCGTTTCATGCACTCCTCCATTCTTTGAGGTTATGCCAAATCCGCACAAGGAACGCGAGATGCTCCTTGCTGAGCGGCAAGCATAGAAGCATCCATGCCCTGTTCTCGATCTGCCGGACTCGCTCTCTCGTTACACCTAGAGTCTTAGCCAGTTCTTCCAAAATCGGGATCGATTTACCGTCCCAACCGAGGCGAGCGAGCAGCACGATGCGCTGCGGCGCGTTTAAGCGCCTGACCATAAGCCCGTGCAGCTTATCCATCACGAGGTCAAAGCGATCACGCAAGGCAGCCAGATCGACCTGCAGTTCCGTAGTGTCTTCTACGCCGATGAACGCCTGCATGGTCGTTTCATCCTCATCCGACAGCACGGCGTCGTAGGAAATCAATCGACGATCACCCAATGGCCGCACGTCGATGATTTCCCGCAAGGTGATCTGCTGAGCAATCTTTGTTTCTGGCAGCGTTTTGATCTCCGCGAGGAGCTCAAGGTTGGATGGCATCCGGCCGTATTCCCGATGGAACACGGCTGCCGTCCGCCGGATCAAAAAGAGTTGATCCTGGATGTGAGCCGGGATGTGCATCACCGACTTTTGGCGAATCGCCCGCTGCATGCCCTGGCGCACCCACCAGGTGGCGAATGTGCTGAACTTAGCTTGCGACGGGTCAAATCGCTCGATGGCCGTAACCATGCCTTCACAGCCAGCCTGCATCAAGTCGAGCGCGGGAACGCCGCGGCACAGGTACTTTGCCGCCGTCCAGCTGACTAGGCGAATGTTGCGCCCGATGAGCATCTGGAAAGCGTCTTCACGAACACGGCTGCGCTCCGGTTGCTGGGCGATGGCGATCAGCCTGTTTGTCTCGGCTTCGGAAAGCAGCGGGCCGTTTTGCATCATCTCCATGAATTCAGAGATGGCGGCGCGTTCGCTCATCATGTCCGCCCGATCGGGCAGACCAGCACTATAAGTCACGCTGTTCCTCCCGGTCAGTGGTTGATGATAAACCCTCAAAACAGTAAGTAATCCGAACCTTAGTGTCAAATTACAGACAAAACAAAAACGCCCTTGGTTGAGGGCGCTTTTGTGAGAAAGATGGATCCCTGCTCTTGGCACCATGGGCTATCGCCCCTTCATTTGGTGCCGGCGGCTGGGATAGCTATCCTCTACTCCGCAACGCAGCAGCTCAGCTATCGCTTCAAACTAGTTTATTCCTAAGGGGACATGGCTGCGTGCGGAGTGACTATCGTCACATCATCCCCATCCCGCCCATTCCGGGCATGCCCATGCCACCGCCCATGCCGCCATGGCCGTGGTCATCTTTCTTTTCTGGGATATCGGTCACAACGGCTTCCGTGGTCAACACCATGATGGCGATCGACGCGGCGTTTTGCAACGCTGTGCGCACGACCTTGGTCGGGTCAATGACACCGGCTTTCACAAGGTCCTCGTAGACATCGGTTTCCGCGTTATAGCCCATATTGCCGGTTTCCTGTTTCACTCGTTCGGCAACGACCGAACCGTCCTTACCAGCATTCATGGCAATGCGGCGCACCGGTTCTTCCAATGAGCGCAGCAAAATATCCATGCCGATACGTTCATCGCCCTTGGTTTCGCTGATGGCTTTTTCTAAGGCCTTCATACAGCGCAGTAAAGCTACTCCGCCGCCTGGGACAATGCCTTCTTCATTAGCGGCTTTGGTGGCATGCAAAGCATCTTCAATGCGGTGCTTCTTTTCCTTCATTTCAACTTCGGTCGCAGCGCCAACTTTGATGACGGCCACGCCGCCAGACAACTTTGCCAAACGTTCCTGCAACTTTTCTTTGTCGAAATCGGAAGTAACATTTTCCATTTCATTGCGGATCTGGCTCACGCGCGTCTCAATGGCCTTCTTGTCGCCATGGCCTCCTACCACGGTCGTGTTTTCTTTGGTGGAGATGACTTTCGCCGCTTGGCCAAGGTCCGCGACATC
>CAYHTI010000145.1:0-2460 GCA_964359515.1 uncultured Gammaproteobacteria bacterium
TCTTATTCATGACGCTGCACATGTTTGCTCAAAGCATTATTCCGCTTTATACACGCTCCTACTACGCCCAAAAAAATACCTGGTACCCATTTTACGCGGCGCTGTTCGGCGTTGTGCTCAACGCGTTTTTTGCCTATGTGCTCAGCCGACGCTATGGCGTACCCGGACTCGCGCTTTCGTTAAGCATCGCCAGCACGGCGCAGCTTTTAGCCTTGGTCCTTGGTCCGCAGATAAAGGCTTCTTACTTGAGCTCCAAATCAGTCATGCGCACCATACGTCAGACCTGCTATGGCGCGACAGCCATGTTTATTGCCGTCTACGGCGTCATGTGGCTGGTTGGCCCTGTGCTTGATTTGTTTACGGTGCGTGGCGTTCTCATCCATTTCTTAGTTCCGTCGGCAGCAGGTGTGCTGGTCTACATCGTGGTCTTGAAAGCGCTTGGTTCATCTGAATATGCTGTCTATGAGCAATTAGCGCGGACAAAAATTACCAATGTCATTCGTCCCAGCTTGCCGCATGTCGGCACCGGTGAAGAAGACGATATCCTAAAGCATTGATTTCACTTTTGTTGCTATCCAATAATTTTATGCGTCAACTTGCGGCTTTGATATTAGGAATTGCTTTGTTGGGTGGAGGCTGCGCCTGGCGTGCTGAAACGAGACCAACTTCATTCGCCGAGCGGTTTTCTGTTTCGCTGGGTGAAAGGATCGATGTCGGTGATGAACCGTTGAGTATAGGTTTTAAAAGCGTAGTCCAAGACAGCCGCTGTGCCAGTGACGTGGTCTGCATACGCGCAGGAGAAGCGGTGGTACAAATGACGTTATCAAGGCCAGACCAGCAGGAACAAAAATTCACCCTCGCCACGCCGCCATCGTCTCTGCAAGAACACCCTGTTATTCGCGTCATCGAAGGTTACCGCATAGAATTACTAGGTCTTGAGCCTTACCCGCGTTCTAATGAATCTATGTCTGAGCGGAATTATCGTGCCACTTTGATCATCACCAAGGCTTCCTAGGAGTTCTACGCTAATGGGACTTTAGGGGCCCCTAGGACCTAAATTGAAAAAAGATTGCAAATGTGCTAGAATATGTCCCTAACTTTTCGATGAAAGCATGTCCAAATTTAAGCTCGTTGCCGACTACATTCCGACCGGAGACCAGCCGCAAGCTATTGAAAAGCTTACGGTGGGAATTGAGGCTGGTAAGCGCTACCAGACCTTGCTTGGCGTTACTGGCAGCGGTAAGACCTTTACCATGGCCAATGTGATCGCGAAGCTGAACCGGCCGACGCTTATTTTATCGCACAATAAAACCTTGGCCGGACAATTATATAGCGAGTTCAAGCAGTTTTTCCCAGAAAACAAGGTTGGTTATTTCATTTCGTACTATGATTACTACCAGCCAGAAAGCTATTTACCAGCCAGTGATACATTCATCGAAAAATCAACCTTGGTAAACGAAAAAATCTAGGAGTTTCGCATTGCCGCAGCCGCTGACCTTATTTCGCGCCGTGATGTGATCATTGTCGCCTCGGTTTCTTGCATTTACGGTTTCGGCAGTCCAGAAAACTACCGAAAAGGAAGTTTCGTCTTAAAGCGAGGCCAAAAGATAAAGCGACAGGATTTGCTCAACCGCTTTGTCGAAGCCCAGTACGAGCGCAATGACCTTGAGCTTAAAACAGGTACCTTCCGCGCGAAAGGGGATACCATCGACCTGATCCAAGGTTTTGGCGGCTCCTTATACCGCTTTGAGATGTTTGGTGATGAGATTGAACGCATTAGCGAACGCCACCTTGTCACGCAAAAAGAAAAGGCCGTGCTCGATGAAATCACCGTGTTCCCGCGCAAGCCCTTTGTCATAGATCCCGCATCCCAAGAACGAGCGGTAAAAGCAATTTTGGCTGAAATGGAGGAGCGTGTGAAGGAATTGCCGCCGCTTGAGGCGCACCGCCTGAAGCAGCGCACGTTGTTTGATATTGAAATGATCAAGGCCGTTGGCACATGCAAGGGAATCGAGAACTACTCGCGGCATTTTGACGGGCGCCAGGAAGGCGAGCCGCCGAAATGCTTGCTAGACTTCTTTCCGGACGACTTTTTGATGTTTATCGACGAGTCTCATGTCTCCGTGCCGCAAGTCGGAGGCATGTATGAAGGTGACCGGTCTCGCAAAGAAACCCTTGTCCAATATGGCTTCCGTTTACCAAGCGCTAAAGACAATCGTCCGCTCAAGTTCAACGAGTTTGAGAAATACATGAAACAGGTGGTTTTTGTGAGCGCCACGCCCAGTGTATTTGAGGCCCAACACGCGCCCCTGCCGATCGAACAGATTATTCGTCCCACGGGTTTGCTCGATCCGGTCATTGATGTCAGAAAAACCGAGGGTCAGATCGAGGACCTTATTACGGAAATTAATGCTACCGTAGGCCGAGAAAATCGGGTACTAGTGACCACCCTTAAGAAGC
>CAYHTI010000146.1:0-2449 GCA_964359515.1 uncultured Gammaproteobacteria bacterium
TAAAGCCGCGACGGTCCGAGGATAGATATTTCATAGGTGGTTATTGTACCACACCTACTCGCAATTCACGGCTGGCACGAGTTTTACCTTTGTGGATAACGGTATGACCTCAATCCAAGTGGGCCCAGCTCGCAATGGCAAATCCTTACCCTCTCCGTCTAAAAATCGTAATGGTTGGGTGCGACCGCCCTTTTCCCAAGTCCCCTCATACGTTCGACCATCTTGCGCCAAAAGCACCTTGCCGGAACCGATGGTTTTGATAGAGCGACGGCCGACATGGTCAATGACCAAAATATCGGCGTACATCACTATCACATTTTTAGCTGCAACCGGCTGTTCATCCGTGGAAATATTTTCTTCTTTCCCCTGTGCTCGCAGATAAGACTGTTCCGTCTCATCATAGCTCCATGTCGCGTCATAATCTGTGGTCAGAGGTGAAAATGGGACGGTAAGAGACACAGCAGGATTGCAGGAATCTGCCGCAAGCTCGACATCGGAATAAACGAAAGACGGAATTTCCACATCATCAAGGCCGCGTGCTTCGTAACCATCATTTAGACGGTCAATGGACGTATAGACATTGTGTGGGGCGTACCGGTCACTGGAGCGCCAGAAAAAACGTCCCCAATAAAATTCGTTCAACGCGACCGTGCGCGTCTGGTCGACCAAGCTCAATGCTTCTGGGCTGCCGCCGACATGCGCTGGCATGGCCTTAAACCCGATAGCCCAATCCAGGTAATAAGGCCGCAGCGAGCGGACGGGGCCGATCTTGTCCACTTCCTGCTTCTCATCAAAATAGGCCATGAACCTGGGAATATTCCCTTCAACCGGCGCTTCAATGACCAAGCGAGCCTGGGACAAACCAGACAAAGGCCAGGCCTCGGCGCTGTTTTCGACCATTACGCCGAACCAACGCTTGGGCTGCTCTTCTGGCGGTATTGGTTGGCCATCGCTTGAGCGCCGCACGAAACCAGCTGGCCAAACGCTTGAAGCGGCGCTGGTCGGCTCCACCAAAACCTCACTAGATACGGGGGTAATAGTGCCGCCCTGCCGCTGCAAATAAAAACATCCTCCCAACAAGGCCAGAGCAGCCGCTAGCATCCCAATACCGAGATACGGCCACTCCCGCCACACGCGTTTGATGCGTTGTAGGGAGGATGAAAACATGGATGTGTTTTTTACTTTTTGGCTTCTTTCTTCTTATCGTCAGCCTTTTCAGCTGTTTCGCCTTCCTTCTTTTCGCCTTCAGTAGGAGCGTTCACGGCAGCGATGGCTGCGGCTTCAGCATCAGCCGGCTTGACTTCAACCGCTTCAATACGAGGCGGCACAACCGTGGCGACAACGTCAGCTTGGTTTTCCAAAACCTCCCAGGTGCCAGGGACGACCACATCTTTAACCATGATAACATCTTCCAACGTGTTAAGGCCTTCCACAGAAACCGCAATAAATTTAACGAAATCTTTCGGCAAGCAGCGCACCTTGAGATGACCCATCTTTTTGACCAGGGAGCCGCCGCTCAACTTAACGGCCGGAGCCACGCCGGTGAATTCAAGCGGCACTTCAACGTCAACAGGTTTGTTGATGTCGATGGAATAAAAATCGGCATGAATGACATCGCGGCGCGACGGGTCAATCTGCACGTCACGGATCAAGACATGCAAGGTCTTGCCGTCTACGGATAAATCAACAACTTGGTTTTCGCCGGCAGCCTTGTACGCCTTCTGAAAGGCCTGCAAGTTAACCTGGATCGATTGATTTTCTGTGCCCACGCCATACACAACAGCAGGGATGGTGCTTTCCTCACGCAAAGCAGAGACTTTGCGGCCGGTGATGGTTCTGGGTTGGGCGGCCAACGACGTAAACGACATAAAACAAAAAAAATTACTCAGTGATAAGTGCTTTGTGTAAACTCGCTCCTGGTTGTTTGAGTTGGGAGAAGGCCTCGAGAACAAGCGATTCTGATACCCCGGGCGCATCTTTGAAAAACTCCACGTCACCCGACGTTAAATCGGTAATCAAACCGACTGAAGTCAAGCCGAGCTGGCCGTTGACGATCAGCGCAACAATGCAGCTCTGGCACTTACGGCATTGGATATGGAGCAGCTGGGCTTCTTGTTTTTCTTCGACAATACTGGCCTGAAAAGGCTGATAGCTTTCCGAACAGAGCGGACAGCGAGAAATCAGCTTTAGGCCTTCCGGAGAAAAATGATACGACCCCGTCTGGTTTTCCAAAGGATTCATACCGTAAACATTGCGGTCTCCCGTTAGGGTTCCTGCAAGTGAAGTGGCTTGTATTATACGAAAAGCGTGCCATTTGTCAAGCCAGGCCCGCGCCTGTCCTGTACGGTCTGACAAGGACGCCTCGCCGATTAGGTCGAATGCACGGCCACGCTTTGGGCTAGGCCAACCATGCACAGTACGGCTAAGAGATAAGAACCGCCCGAACTGA
>CAYHTI010000147.1:0-2426 GCA_964359515.1 uncultured Gammaproteobacteria bacterium
AACCGCTCAAGAAAGACTTGTGGGGTGATCACTTTGAGATGATTGATCACGACCAAGCAGAGTCAGCCGACTAGATGGTTACTCGCGCACCCGCCCGCCCTGGGCCGGTGCGCTGATTTATTTTACAAAAATACAAAAAGACCAGTTGAGCGGTGTTTTTTTATCTCTGCAATAAATCTTGCTTCGCTTTCAATGGGAAAGCCATCAGCTCTTTCACGACGCTTTCCAGCTTTTCTTTTTTAGAACCTTTAACAAGCACTAGCTCCCCTTTTCGCAAAGCGTGTTGGACAAACTTTCCTGCTTCGTACTTGTCGTTGAAATGGACCAGCTTGTTTTGGTCGATACCGGCGCGGCTGGCGCAAGAAAGCAAATCAGTTGTCCGTTCTCCTACCCCGACGATCATATCGAACGGAAGCCCGGCTAATAGCTCGCCAATGGCGCAATGGATGGAAGCGGACTGTGCGCCGGTCTCGGGCATTTCGCCAATGACGGCAATGCGCTTTTTACCCGCTGGCAAGGGCAAGGCGGCGACTTCCTGAAGCGCCTGGGCCAAGGTAAGCGCGTCCGTATCATAACTGTCATCCACCAGCATGCTTTTTTTAATGCCTGGAATCAGCGACATGCGGCCAGGAAGCGGCGTATGCGCGCGCAAGGCCTGCAAAGCCTCGACCATATTCGCTCCAAGCGCTTGGCCAACGGCTAAGGCGCATAATCCGGCTAAAACATGGTAACGTCCAATGCCGCTGAAGATCTGCAAAGGAACGGTGCTTCCAGACGTTTGCACCTTGCAAGACATGCCGCGCCAGCGCCCGTCCAAGGTCTCCCCCGTCTCGGGACCGTGTGTGATTGTTTCAATGTTCATGGCGCGCAAATCCGCGAGCTGGTCGATAGCAAATGTGGTCTGCTCCTTTGCCGCGTCGGCCAGCGCATCCGCAAGCCAGGGCATTTCGGCATTATACACAACGATTAATGACTCCTTCGCGTCGCCAAAGCGCGCAACAAGCTCCGCCAGCGCAATCTTTGCGTCCTGACCCATCGTAAGTGATGTGATGACTAACATAATCTTTCCGGCGTGCTGCAAGGTTTGCGGTGAAGGCCAAGTAGTTGTTTCATCCACCTCTAAACAGACGCTGGTTGGATATGGCCGTGATTTGAAAAGTCGTGCGATAAAGGCCCGCACCAGTGAAGGCTGGCGCAGAGCTAACAATGCCCGGCTGACATCATGCACATCGGAAAGCGCTTCCGCGTCGGCGGCTCGGGAACGCAAAACTGATAAAGTCGAGGCCATGGCCATGGATTTCCCCCAATCGCCGGCAAAAAAAATCAGGGTCGGCTTAACACGCTCCAATTGCTTCTTTAACAACCATTCAAACATAAGGCGATGCTAGTAATCAGGGGGGATGTCGTAGTAATTCAATAAAAATGACGCCAATTCACTGAATACAGGCGCCGTCGTAGCATCAGCATACACGGCGGCGCTGGGGCGATCAAATTTCACGAGCATCACAAATCTTGGCTCATCGGCCGGAGCGAAACCAACAAAGCTGTGATTCGTGGCGTTTTCCAGATAGGCCCCGCCCGAACCACCGATTTGCGCCGTGCCAGTTTTCCCGCCGACATAATAGCCAGGAACCTGCGCCTTTTTCGCTTGCCCGTTTTTGACGACCGAGGTCAGCATGCCGCTCAGTAAAACTGACGTACGGGCAGAAATCACCCGACGCACCGTAGTCGGCTGCCTTTTTTCCACGCGACCGTCTGGATAACGGACCTCATCGACGATGTAAGGACGCATTAAATTCCCGCCGTTGATAATCGCAGCATAGGCTTGCACCATCTGTAGCGGCGTGACGGTAATACCCTGTCCAAACGAAGCTGTGGCCATGTAAATTTCAGATTTCTTGTCGAGCGAAGAAATATTTCCGGCAGACTCAGTGTCTAGTTCTATACCCGTGACTTCCCCGAAACCAAAGCGTTGCACATAGTCGCGAAAAGCGTCGACTCCCATCTGGCGCGCCACGTGGATCATGCCGGTATTTATCGAGTTTTCCAGCACGCCGGTCATGCTTTGCTTGCCGTATACTTTGTCATTGGCGTTTTTAATCGTATACACATCAATTTTTTCCGACCCTGTGTCGACAAATGTCGAATCGGGCTGCACATCATCGAGATCAATGCCCGCGGCCATGATGATGGGCTTAAAAATGGAACCCGGCTCATAAGCCTGAAACGTCGCCGTATTATTGTAAACACTGCCCGAATCAACTTTCGAGTAAAAATTCGGGTTAAAATCTGGGTTCGAGCACATGGCCATAATCTGGCCAGTGAAAGGATCCATGATAATCAATGTGCCGCCCTTAGCGTCGTAGCGCTTGGCTCCGTCGTTTAAAGCTTTGCAGGCCATGTATTGCAGTGTCCTATCCATCGTT
>CAYHTI010000148.1:0-2333 GCA_964359515.1 uncultured Gammaproteobacteria bacterium
TATTTTCTTTATCGAGGATCGGACGGAGTGTACTGCTGTACACGGAGGAGAACCGGAGATAAAGAAAATAAAGATCGCGATTTTCGGCGGTCACTTATCCACTGTAAATAGGGCTGAATCATTGTATACTGATGTCATAACAGACGCAATAAATCCTGCTGGTATGTTTCAAAAGCAACCAAATCCAACGTCTATGGCACAAGCAGAAACAGTAATCGGACCATCCGTTAAAGTTGAGGGGGACTTAAAAGGCGTTGGGAATGTCCTTGTTGAGGGCATGCTGACTGGCACGCTTACGACAGATAAGGACGTAACGATCGGACAAGGTGCACAAATCCAGGCTAGCATCACAGCGCAAAACGCTACCATTGCTGGAACAATCAATGGCGCTGTCACGATACACGGCCACCTCACGATCAAAGCAACGGCTAAAATCAGCGGCGACATCAATACCAAGACCATCGCCGTGGAAAGCGGAGCACGTATCAATGGCCACCTGAAAATGGGCGATCTGCCGGCAGCAACACCTGCTAAGCCGGTTAAATAAGCGGGGGAAAAGCAGGGCGCCAATTGGTGCCTTGTCTTTTATTTGCGTGTTCGCGCGACTATGTACGGCTACATTTACGACATTTTTGTCTCACAAAAAAAATACGAGCGCGAATTGATCCGTATCGAAAATTCGATCACGGATCTTGGCATGCAAGGCAATACCATCCGCCTCAGCTTGATCAGCAATGTCGGCCACGCGATTGAAGATCTGCTCTCTCGCGGCGTGCGCACGATTGTGGCAGTGGGAAGCGATCAGCTCCTAAGTAAAATCGCGGATTACGCCGATTTATTACAAAACGTGACGGTAGCAATCATCCCGTTGGGCTCCCATCATCTGCTTGCCGACCTGTTTGGCGTGCCTTATGGTGCGGAGTCTTGCCGGATTCTGTCAGCGCGCATGGTTAAACATATTCGTCTCGGCCGTATCAACCGCTGTTACTTTATCCACTCGGTTGTCGTGCAGGATTCCCGCACGCGCGTGCGCTGCGATGACCAATTTGTCGCCAAAGCAACTTCGGAAGACGCCCTAATCTCCATTTTAAAAACGCATGAGCCAGAAGAAGAGTCATTGCCGCTTGAAGAACAAAAGTTATCGGTTTTTTTAACCCCGGCGACGAAAAAAACATTTTTGCGCAAAGCCTTGCCGGTGACTTCAACCTTTATCCGCTGCCAATTGGCAGAAATCACGGAGCCGTCTCATTTGCTGCTCGTTGTAGACGGGCAAAAACAGTTAAAGACACCCGCGGTAATGCATGTATCGCCTACGATGCTGAAAGTCGTAGTGGGGAAGGGGCGCAAAATCTAAAAATTTTGCGCAGAACTAGATCTGTTTTGACCACGACAAACGATTACAAGCAACTATTGACCGAAGGCCCATAAAATAGTACATTCCATCGTCTGCGTAAGACTCGCAGATGAAAGGAACAAACGATGCGCAAGATTAATATAGCGCTTTTACTCCTACTTGCCGCCATCGTCCTGGGAGGTGTCTTCATGACGCGACCATCGCAGCCGACATCATCTCAGAATCCGCGGCCGCAGCCAACCGCGCCAAACCCGCGGCAGATGCCTGCGCAGCTCAAGGGCATGCTCGAGATGCAGGGCAGCTACTCCTTCAACCTCAGGGAAACGGGTGATGGAAACACCACGGTGAAGGTCGACCGAAGGATCGTCGACCTCTGGGGCGAGAGCCTCATGACGCAGTACATCAGCGCCTTGCTCTACGCGGCCAGGCAGTTGTTCGGCCGCGTCTACCTGGCTAAGGATACCGTCGTCATCTGGGATCGCGACCGAACGACGAACATGAGGCAGCAGTGCCCATTCATCGGCGGCGCGACCTACTTCGACCAGGCCAGCGACAAGATCATTATCGCTCTGTTCACACCGCAGCCAACGCTCGAGACGCTCGCGCACGAATTCGCTCATGCGAATGTACGTCATCTCGAGCTTCCCGGCGGCATCGACGAGGAACGCGGTGTTGTGGTCGATCGGTCGACTACCCTTCGCCCCCTCGCGCCGCAGCGCGCCGAAGAGCAGCGGGGTGTGGATGTCGCCGGCGACGTCGGGACGCTGCATCACCTGGGCGTACACGTTGGAGCCGGTGTGCGCGGGGAGGATGTAGACGTAGGCCGACTCGGGCCAAACGATGAGATCGACGCCCTGCGCCTGGAGCGCCTGGGAGTCGGCGAGGTGCCGGCGGTGGCCCTCCTCGGGCTCGCTGCGCTTCTGGTAGGTCCCCATGTTGGCCTGGACGAGGCCGATGCGGAGGGACGGGGCGTTCTCCT
>CAYHTI010000149.1:0-2328 GCA_964359515.1 uncultured Gammaproteobacteria bacterium
AAGGTTGTGTGGTTTTTAAACCTCTCTATGACCGCTCCATACCGCGGCACTAACAGTAAGGTGATCGTAAAGGCGATAGAAAACACAAGGCCGACGTACTTTTTTGAGACGACCGTCTCTAAAAAAGACGAATTCACATACACGGTCAGCGCCGTGGCCATGGCTAAAAAAAATCCGCTGGCCATGACGGCCCATAGGCGGCTCTTATCGGTGATAACAAGGGTGTTTTTTTTGCGCATGAATATATTTTACCACAAAATCTGAGTACTAATCGCTTTAAGCAACCGCGCAGCCGTCGTTATGCCGTCATAACGACGGCTCTCAAAACACAAGATTTATTTGCCATGATACAATGTTTCCACTGCCCCACTTTTATTGTTATTGCTCAATTATGGAGCAGGCAGGAAACCAGCTAATAAACACGATTATCAGCCGCCAAAAGCTGCTGGAAACCGATGTGAGCGTTTTAAAACGAGAACAGTGCGCGCATAGCAACCAGATTGAAACTCTGGCTATTGAGGTGCATGAAATGCGAGAAGTGTTCAATGGCAAATTTGATGAAATACAAAAGGAAATGAGATGGAATTTCCGACAATTGCGGCAAGATCGAGATCAATTGGCACACAAAGTAAATCTTATACTCGAGGCATTGGCTATAAAAACCTAAACAAAAACACTCGATGACGATCGTTTTATCGAGTGTTTATTGTTTCTGCTAGATTTACCTACTGGCCCCGCACGCGTAAGCGCTGCGGGGGACACCCCTAAGCCGATCGTTCCGTCGATTCCTTCTTCACCTTGGCGATAAAATCAGCGACCGACATTTCCACGGTTTCCTTTTGGCCGCGGAAGCGTACAGCGAGCATGCCGCTATCCTTTTCCTTGTCACCGACAACGAGCGAGTATGGGGCCTTGGTCTTTTCCGCATTGCGAATTTTCTTGCCAACGCTTTCATTGCTGTCATCAAGATGCGCACGGATCCCTTCCATCATCATTTTTTCAGTCAGCTCTTTGCCGAATGCGATATGGCGTTCAGCGACGCTGGCGACAATCACCTGCTGTGGCGCAAGCCACACCGGGAAAGCTCCCGCATAGTGTTCGATGAGGAAGCCGATAAAACGCTCATGTGTACCCAGTGGCGCTCGGTGGATCGCGATCGGGGTCTGCTCCTTGCCTTCCGCGTCTTTGTAGGTGAGGTTGAAACGCTTCGGCACGGCGAAATCCACTTGGTTCGTGGCAATGGTAAACTCTCGGCCAATAGAGCTCCAAACCTGCACGTCGATCTTAGGACCGTAAAACGCAGCCTCATTAGCGACTTCAATGAACGGGATGCCGCTGTCGATCATGACCTGGCGCACCATGGCTTCGGTTTTAAGCCACAATTCCGGCTCATCCACATACTTCTTCCCTAATTCCTTAGGATCATGCAAGGACAAGCGCATGACATACTTACCGATGCCAAACAGCTTGAAGTACTTGAGGTACAAATCATTTACGGCTTTAAATTCCGCAGCAAATTGCTCTTCCGTGCAGTAGATGTGTGCATCGTTCATGCTCAGTGCTCGCACGCGCATTAACCCCATCAGCTCGCCGCTCTTTTCATAACGGTGGCAGGTGCCATATTCAGCTAAGCGCAAAGGTAGGTCGCGGTAGCTGCGCGGCTTGGTCGCATACACCTGGTGGTGATGCGGGCAGTTCATCGCCTTGAGGTAATAGACAACATCGTCGCCAGTGTCTTCATGCATGACCATCGGAGGAAACATGCTTTCCGCATAGTACGGCAAATGACCCGAAGTCTTGTACATGATCTCTTTGGCGATATACGGAGTTCTCACGCGCTGATACCCGGCGCGAAACTCAGTTTCCTTTCCTAATCGTTCCAACTCCTCTACCAAGACCGTGCCATTCGGCAGCCAGATCGGCAACCCCGGGCCAACCATGTCGTTGAACGTAAACAACTCCAATTCCTTACCAAGCTTGCGATGGTCGCGCTTTTTGGCCTCTTCGCGCTGCACCAAGTAGGCGGTCAGTTCTTCTTTCGTTGGAAAAGCTAAGCCGTAAATGCGCTGCAGCATCTTGTTTTTCTCATCACCGCGCCAATACGCGCCCGCAACGCGGTCGAGCTTGAACGAACCGACCTGTTTGGTGCTCTCGGTATGGCCGCCGCGGCATAGGTCGGTAAAATCGCCGTGGGAATAAAACGTGATCGAACCGTCTTCAAGATCCTGTAAAATTTCAACCTTGTACGGCTGGTTTTGCGCTTCCCAATACTTGAGCGCCTCGCCTTTTGATACGGCCTTACCCTCAAACGGCAGCCCCTTGTTAACA
>CAYHTI010000150.1:0-2301 GCA_964359515.1 uncultured Gammaproteobacteria bacterium
GCTGGTCGTAAAAATCGAGCAGCATTACGACTTTCCTTGCGATATTGAGTGGGCTATGGCCGATGGCACTCTATATATTGTCCAGAGTCGGCCGATAACGACGCTTAAACGTTAGATTTATGCATCCGACAAGCTTCGATCGTGTAATGAAGCGTGAGTACAGCATGCTTTACGCTGAAATTGCCGTGCAAACCCTAGCAGATTTTATTCGGCAGGAGCTCGGTGAGAATGTTGTCGTGCGTGGGGAAGGAGAGGGGGGATGGCTTACATTGTTTGCTCAGAAAGGCAAGCTGCCCCTCGTGTCTGTGCAAATGGTAAAGGAGATGAAAGAGAGCGCGGCAGTGACGATGAGACGCGTAGAGCACATGCATGAAGTGGGTAAAAATTTTGTCGATTTCTGCCGTAATATTCCCGGTGATGATCGGACAGCAAAACGGTGCGCCGTGATTTTAGACGAGTATCACAAGCAATTTTTTTTGTATGGAGTTGAATTGTGGAGATCCTTTTATTTGGTGATGGCCGGAGAAACAGTTTTTAAGGAGGGCTTAGCGCGACACATTCCCATAGAGCTAATCCCGCAGGCGATCGAGCAGCTTTCATTTCCATCAAACAAAGCGAGTTTGTTTCAAATTACTGATTATTTTGTTTCAGAACTTGATGCCCAAAAGCGAAAAGAGTATGTTTGTCAGTATTTTCCATGGATACACTGCGGTGATGTCATTACTCAGTCAATGAATGATCAACAGCTCACTGATTTTGTATCTGCTTTTGCCGTGAAGCAGGCGCCTGCTCACAAATTTAGCATCGTCCTGAATCCAGAGGCCTCGGAGCTCGTCGCTTTCTACCAAAAGATGCTGTTTGTGAAGGATGTACGTGATGATTATCGCCGCGAAGCCTTCTATTATTCGATTTGGTTTTTTGAACAAATCGCCCGGCATCTTGGCATCAAACATCAAGACGTAGGATTATTCACTTTTACAGAATTAGGTCGTTTTTTGCGGCAGCCGGCTAAGTCAGCCTTGAACAAGTTGTTACTGGAGCGTCGTAGAGCCTATTTGATTGAATATGATGGTCAAATTGAATCGATAAAAAACGGCGAATCCGCAAAGCTAGAATTTTTTCCGGATGACCACAGGCTTAAAGCAGAACTGTTAGAGGGCTCAGTCGGTTCTCGAGGAGTTGTTTCCGGTAAGGTTCAGCTAATTCAAAATAGGCTGGACATTCAGAAGTTTAAAGCGGGGTATGTGCTTGTCTCCGTGACCACAAATCCGGATTATATCCCTGCGATGCAGAAAGCGGTTGCTTTTATCACTGATGAAGGAGGCATTACTTGTCATGCCGCAATCGTTGCCCGTGAACTTGGTAAACCCTGTGTCGTTGGTACAAAAATCGCCACTAAAGTGCTTAAAGACGGGATGATGGTTGAAGTGGATGCGGAAAATGGGATTGTGAGAATTTTGTAGTGCGGTAAAGTGTGACACGGCCTTTTAAAAAAACGACCCGGCCGGCGGCATGAAGCCACCGGTCGGGTTTTTGTGTCCACGCTGTATGCGCGGACTAGCTGCGCTGCGCATCGGGCGGCGCAGGTCGGTACTCCGCGCCGAGCAGCCGGCTGCAGCCGTGCCCGTCCACCTCGATGGTGTAGAGCACGACATCGGCGCGTCGAAGGGGACGGAAGTACGGATGCAGCAGCATGGCGGGAAGCTCCGCCGCCGGTCCGTCAGCGACGAACAGGATGTCGATGGTCCGATCCTCGCGCGCGTACTGGCTGGCCGTGGCCATCATGAAGCCGAGGACACGGCCGAGGACCACCTGCGCACGCACGATGTCCCCCTTGCAGTAGTTCATGAGCAGGCTGGGGCAGTCGCCGGATTCGGCACTCCGACGCTCGCGAGTGTCGTGTTCGCGTAGGTACCGGAGCTGGTGGAGCGATGTGGCGAAGCGGCTCGCCCAGTCGTAGCCGACCGCCTCGTTGACGCGGATGATGTCATCAGCCGTGTTTAGGTTGCTGAGCACGGCACGAGCCGTGACCACGGACGCTGGCTGTTCGTCGCACACCGCGAGGACGAACATGAACTCGCTGTTGGCGAAGTTGGTGAACGTGCTCTCGTCGACGCGCCGTCTACCGACGGGCGTCAGCTCGTTGGTAGACGGATCAATTTCCGCCTGGCGCATGCACGCCACGCGCACCTTCATCTGCATGATGCCTCTCCTTGTCTGACTGCCTTTTGGCAGCTTGGCAATATAGGCGTTTTCGAGGGTTTCGTCAACCCTCTATAGGAAAGAGCCCCGTTCTGTGTA
>CAYHTI010000151.1:0-2294 GCA_964359515.1 uncultured Gammaproteobacteria bacterium
TGAGGCTGCGAATAAGGGCGCCCTGCAAGCCGGCACGACATCCGTAGGCTTGATCATGCGTCGTGACCATATGGATTCCGGCAACCAGTACTTGAACTCGCACGCCGTGTTCAAGTTTCCGTTTACGCGCAAGTTGATCCTGACGGCGCCATCTAACGCTTTCGTCATTTTTCCTGGTGGTTTGGGCACATTGCACCAAGCCTTTGAATTATTGACATTAATGCAAACCGGCAAGACGCATCGCATCCCCGTTTTGTTTTTCGATAGTGCCTATTGGAACCCTCTGCACGTGTATGTCAAAAATATATTGATGAAGAAGTACAAAACCATTTCGCAGGGCGACGAAAAGTACTACCGCACCGTGGATTCAGTCGATGAAGTTATGACCATTATCACTTCGCAGCGCCGTGAATCCGAGTTGGCAGTCAAGCACGAATAGCAACGGTTGCGCATTCTCTTAATTCCTGTAGGATGGCGTGGGAGTTCCGTGAGCGGGCTCCCATTCTCTATGACCCAAATTCCCAAGCATATCGGTATTATCATGGACGGAAACCGCCGCTGGGCTAAACAGCGCGGACTGTCCGCAAGCGAGGGGCATCGCGCCGGCCTTGAAGCATTATCGCGCGTGGTTGAGGCTGCTGCCGATCGGGGTGTTTCCATCGTTACGGTGTATGCTTTCAGCACGGAAAATTTTAAAAAACGCAGTGCAGCCGAAATCGCCGGCCTATTTGAACTCTTGGTGACGGGTTTAGGTCGAGAAGTGAAGCGCATGAAAAAAATTGGGGTGCAGCTCGATTTTTTGGGAGAAATCAAACGCCTCCCCGAGCGCGTGCAGCGCAATATGAAACAGGCCATGACGCTGTTAAAAGACAATGAGCGCGTCAAATGCAATATCATGTTTAATTACGGCGGCCGTACCGAGATCATTCGCGCCATTCAGGAAATGATTACCAGCGGCAAGAGCGCCAAAGATATTAATGAAGAATTGGTACAACAGCATTTGTACACGAAAGGCCAACCGGACCCAGATTTAATCATTCGCACGGGTGGAGAATTGCGTATGAGTAATTTTTTAATCTGGCAGATGAGCTATAGCGAACTTTATTTTACAGATACCCTGTGGCCGGATTTCGACGCCAAGGCGCTGGACCTCGCCTTGGACGAATACGCCCGCCGCGCGCGTCGTTTTGGCGGACAAGATGTGACGAAAGCGGTGCAAGCTTAATCCCATCTGTCATTCCCCCGCAGCCTCTAGCGTGCGGGGGAATCCAGGACGTTGTACTTGGAGATATCGAAAGGCGAGGTGGGCATAATGAGTTGTAGGCAGTTTCTGTCTGCGCTGTTTGCTTATCGACTAGATTCCCGCCTTCGCGGGAATGACAAACTATGGATCGTTCTGAACTCTTTTTCGATCTTCCTCAAGATTTGATCGCCCAAACCCCAGCTGAGCCGCGCGATCATTGCCGGCTTATGGCCATAAATCGTCAGGATCAAAGCATCCGCGACGATGTTTTTTTACATATTGGAAATTATCTCCGGGAGGGTGATGTCCTGGTTTTTAACCAATCAAAAGTCATCCCGGCGCGTTTGTTTGCCTCCAAGCCATCTGGTGGAAAAATTGAAGTGCTGTTGCTGCGTCGGCTTTCCGGCGCGGTATGGTCCTGTTTATACGGCGGCAAGGTATTAGAAGGTCAGACATTGACTTTCGCTGGCGGCGTGACGGCGGTAGTCTTGCCGCGTGAGGGAAAGGATTCGCGCATCCAATTTTCTATTGCGGGGTCTACGTTTATGGAATTTCTCCAGGCCCACGGTAAAATGCCGACGCCGCCGTATATCAAGGAGACATTAAAAGATGCTGCTTTGTATCAAACAATTTTTGCCAAGGAAGAAGGTTCCGCTGCTGCGCCAACAGCTGGGCTCCATTTCACCCAAAGCTTGCTTGATGAATTGTCGAAAAAGGGGATTAGCCAGGAGTTTGTCACCTTGCACGTAGGGCTTGGTACTTTTCAGCCTGTAAAAACAGATCGTGTTGAGGATCATCCCATCCATTCGGAGTGGTATTCAATCGAACCGGAAGTTTTAGCGAGGTTGAAAGCGGCCAAGAAAGAGGGGCGGCGAATTGTCGCCGTTGGCACAACCAGCGTACGAGTACTTGAAACAGTTTTTTCTCTTGTCATCCCGACCGAAGCGGAGGGATCCCTTTCGAAAGCGATTCCTCCACTTCGCTCGCGCTTCGATCGGAATGACAAAACCATAAGCGGTGAGACCAATATCTTCATCTACCCTGGCTACCA
>CAYHTI010000152.1:0-2289 GCA_964359515.1 uncultured Gammaproteobacteria bacterium
TCACATTATAAGCGGCGGCGGTTGGACGCCCCAGCGAGACGTCATACTCGTCATAATAATTGACGTAACTGCGGTCGCTCGTCCCGTAATCAAAATTGTAATAGCCATTGGCGAGCAATGAACTGGCTAAACCAAAGCGCATCCAGGAAAAATTGCGGAAATTGCCGCTATTGTCCGTGTCGACATTAACGATATTAAAACGCGGCGCGCGTCCGGCACGATCCGTGGCAAGGTAACGGTCAACTGACCCGACCCACCCACCCTCATAAAACTCCGGGAAACTTTCAAACATGCGGCCGTTGTTCACGTCGCTGAACTTGCCGTCGCCATTGGTGATAATGAGGTATTTGTCCCCCACCTGGCGGCGGATCGCGTTAAACATTGCCTGCTGACCGTCATGCCATTTTTGGTCAATGAAGGCTTTCGTGTCTTTTCTGCCGTCGCCATTGATGTCGATGTTTTCATCTTTCCAAGAAACCGTATCCCAGGTCGTGTCAAAAAATAGACCATCCCATTGGCCAGAATTTAAAACCTCTTTAACAAGCACGTTGGCGGCATAATCGGCGTACGAAACTCCCGAGCGCGAAACCGCGTTCGGGTTCATGCCCCAATGTTGATACCAAAAACTCACGTCTTTGCCGTCCCAAGTTCGCAAACGCCATTCTGGGACAATGCCTTTGCCGAGTTCAGTCCAAGGTCCGTACCCAAGCGGCTCCACATCGTTCATGCGCAAAGCCGGGTACTCCACGCCGGACGTATAGGCCAAGATCACGATGTTCGGATTGAGGCGTCGCACGTCCTTAATCAACTGCGGATGGGACACGTGTGCATTCATGTTAAAAATGACCGCATCGTACTTGGCTAATTCACTTGCCGACGTCTTACCCGTATTCAATTGCCAGGCCAGTACGCGGGGGTAATCGTGGTTATTGGGGATGGCCGAAGCAACGAAAGGCACGCCAAACAATACAGCCGTTAGGAAGCTGATGGTGAGGAGTCGAGATGTGAGGTGTTTGCGAATCACAAAGTTTTTTGTCATTCCCGCGTCCCGAAGGGATCCGTCTATGGCGGACAAGCGGGAATCCAGTCGTAAAATGAACTTAGTGGGTACTATGGTCTACCTATCGGCAGATAAACATTCCGCGTCTGGATCCCCGCCTTCGCGAGGATGACAGACGAATAGTACATGTCATTCCAGAAGCGACGTGAGGAGCTATCTGCTTGCCCGCCTCTGGAGGGGAATCCCGTGCTAAAGCCGTCAACGCTTATAGCACGGGATTCCCGCTTTCGCGGGAATGACAGGTTACAACAACTTCCGATACACCGTCATCAACGCATCATAATGCGTTTGCGGTAGATAATGCTCCTTGATCAATGCCTCGCCAGCGCGTATAACCGTCTGGCGATCCCAGTCTGAAACCTCTTCAATCGCCTTGGCCATCGCGTCGCGATCATCGCGGGGGAACAAGCGTCCGAGGTCCGAAGGAACGATTTCCGACAAAGCGCCGCTCGCCGAGGCCACTAAGGGCGTACCTAATGCCATGGTCTCCAGGGCAGCGAACCCAAACGGTTCAAGAAATCGCGAAGGCATGACCACGCAAGCCGCGCCCTTGATTTGGCCGATCAATTGCTCCGCAGAGAGATGACCCAAGAACTCGACACGGCTCTCTAATCCGCGATGTTTAACGAAGTCCTTGAGCGAAGTTTCCAGCGGCCCGGTCCCCGCGACCTTCAGGCGCAATTTCGGCTTATAAATATAGACCATTTCCAAGAGCTTTTCAATGCCTTTCTCTTTGGCGAGGCGGCCAAAATACAGCATGTACGGCTCCTTATCAGATTGCGCCGGAATGCTCTTTGCCTTCTCCAAAAATACTGGGTCGACAAAATGCGGGATGGTCACAATCTTGTTGCTGTCCTGGCCAAACTCAACGAAGGTGTCACGAACAAAGGCGCTAGGCGCGATCATCATATCCACGTTCTTTTCATAGACCTGCATGAGCTTATGCACGGTCATTTCCATGGCCGTATACGCGCTAACCGCATAGGAATCCTTTAAGCACTTATGCAAAACGGCATTATAATATTTGTGGCCTTTGCAGCGCTTGCACACCTCATTTTCGGTATAGAGCAAGTAGTTGGGGCAAATGAGCTTGTAGTCGTGCAAGGTCATGACCACGGGGATACCGCGCTTCTTCAGCAAAGGCAAAACCGAGGGCGAAAGATGGTGGTAAAGCATGTGGACATGGGCAATATCCGGCTTATATTCATCTAGCAGTTCGGTCAATTTCT
>CAYHTI010000153.1:0-2288 GCA_964359515.1 uncultured Gammaproteobacteria bacterium
GCCTACGGGTTTGAGGTTCAATTCGGCTAAGCGCACGGTTCCGGACGGGATTTCGGACCAGACATGTTCTGGCAACATGCCCGTCGTAAGCAGGGAAGCGAAGGGGGAGAACGGCTCGGTTAAATCAAGCTGAATGGTTTGTTCGCCCGTGGCTTTGGCTGTCACGCCTTGAAAACTTAGCTGCAGAGGGCTATTTACGGCAGGGTCCTGAATCAGGCGAATGGTGAATAAGACGTCGTTGACGGTCACCGGCTCGCCATCATGCCATACGGCGTCTTTGCGCAATACGAAAGTATAAGTTTTTTGATCGTCGCTGATAGACCAAGACTCTGCTAGGTCTGGCTGCAGCTGGAGCTTTTCGTCGTAACGCAGCAGGCCTGAAAAAACCAGGCGCGTAATATCTAAATCAATATCATTGGTGGCGGCAAGGACCGGGTTGAGGTACAGCGGGGTGCCGATGACACCTTCGCGGTAAATGCCGCCAGCAGCAGGGACGGGCTGCACGAAGCGTAAATAGACAAAAAAGGCGGCTAATCCGGCGCTGAGGATCACTGCAAAAATGGCGAGTGAGACAACCACGCGTTCGCGTGCGCTAAAAAAGCTCGAGACGTATTTGAGTTGTCCAAGGGTCGGGACGCGCCGCTGTTTGCTTTTCTGCCAAACAAGCTGCTGGTCAAAAGCCAACTGCTGTTGCGCTTGTTTTGAGGGCGATTCCCACACACGGGAATTTTGCCATCGCTTGGGCAATAATTTGCGCAAACGCTCTAACATGATTTTGAGATAACCGATTACCGCGTGCTGCCGATGATTAGTAGATCACCGAAAGAAGGGAGGTAAAGGCAAAGAGAACGGCCATCACGACCGTTATCCAGAGTAAAATGTATTCGATGCCGCGCTTGGTGCGGTAGGCATTGCCTGTACCACCAAACGTAGCGCCCAAACCGCTGCCGCGCTGCTGCAAGAGGATGGAAAGCACCATGATAATGGCCGCGCTCATTTGGATGATTGTGATCGGGGTGTTCATATCAATCAAATATTGTTATAGGGCTCTATTGTTTTGTGAATCTTGCTTCATGGCCTCATTGCTATATTGCTACATGCTGATTGAGCAAAGAGCAATGAACATAGAAGCAATGGATGCGGCAAGTTTGTTGTATGAAAAAAGGCTGATGAAACAGCCTGTTCAATGCATTTACACTACCGAATTTAGGGCTTAGTGTCAAGGCGCACGATTGACAGGAGTCGATAAATCAGTAGGCTGGCTTTAACCCTTAACAAGGAGTAGGAGCGTGGTATTTTTGGAGCAAGACGCGAACTGGGCCGCGGAGTCGATCCGCAAGGGATTGCTGATTCCGCCGGATCGGCCGCCAGAGATTGGCATCGTGCTGGGCACGGGCTGGGGCGACCTACTGCGCCTTTCGGGCGAGTCGCGCATGCCCCTCATTGAGGCCTCTCTGATGTTCAACGATCTGGTCGAGCTTCACGGGCACAAGCGCGAGCTCGGCTACGGGCAAGTCGCCGGCAAGTCGGTACTCGCCCTGCGCGGCCGCGTGCACCTCAACGAGAAGCCGTACGATCAGCGCACCGCCATGGCCGTGCGGTTGCAGGTGCAGATGATGGTCGCTCTCGGCATCAAGACCTTCATCCTCACCAATGCGGCCGGGGCGCTTGGCAACAAGTGCCGCGTCGGCGACATCGTGGTGGTCGACGGCTTCGTGTCGCTCTTCGCGCCGGATCTGCCGGTGTCGGCGGGTGAGTTCTGCTCGCCCGATGACGTGCTCGACAGGCGTTTTGGCGAAGGCGCTGTCGAGATCGCGGAGACGGAGCTAGGCGCAAACGACGACGATCATCCTCTGGTTCGACGTGGCGGCTATGTCATGATGCGAGGCCCATTCTTCGAGGGTCGGCGCTACGACAAGCCCCTTCTGCGTCAGTCGGGCGCGACCTGCGTGGGCATGAGCAGCCTGCCTGAGGCCGCGGTCATCGCTGCGACCTGTAAGGAACCGCGCGTGCTGGTGCTCTCCTACATCACCAACTCGGACACGGAGCAGCACTCCCACGAGGAGAATGTCCGCCGCGCCAAGCAGGTCGGGCCGCGCCTGGGCAAGATCCTTGAGGAGATCATCGCTCAGAGCTAGCCGAAGACGGTCTACACCGACGCCGCGTGGAGCAATCCACGCGGCGTCGTATCATTTATACATCCTTTTTTCGCGGCTGCTTGCGTATCTTTTGCCCATGCACCGCCATTTTACGACGGTTTTTCAGCCGCTTGGAACGCCGCTCTTGGC
>CAYHTI010000154.1:0-2278 GCA_964359515.1 uncultured Gammaproteobacteria bacterium
CGCCGATATTGCCGGCAGCTTTCTAACCATTTCAGATCGCGCAAACGAACAATTACACCTCGTGGATGCGTCCGCGGATTTGCCACTATTGACCACCTTGCCGGGCGTGCACGCTTTTACCTGGTCGCAATCGCACGAAGAGCTGCTCACCGCAACGGATTTTGAAGTCATCATCCACCATTTCAAAGAACAGCGGTCACAAGAACTGCTTGTGCGTATAAGCACTCCTGTTGGCGATGTAGCTTGGCACGAAGGCGAGCAGTATGTCTTTTACACGACGAACGGCGCGCTCTATGTCGCAGCACGCGACAACCGAGACGAGCGCTATGTGGCAAAACTCGCGGAAGGCTACGAAGGCCTGCATGTCATCAGTGCAACTGAAAAGGAAATTCGTTTCACGAGCCAACAAGCTACAAGTTTCATTTTTTGGCAACTCCCCCTCTAATGGGTGTTTATAGCTCAACGGCAGTATGATCGCCGAGAACGAGCTTGTGTCCGCTCGGTAAGCGGTCTGAGACGGACCCGACAACGCAATTTTCACCGAGGATACTTTCGACAATGCGCTTATTCGTCCTGATAACGCCGCCCCGCATCAAAATAGAGTGCTCAATCTCTGCCCCCTCGATGCAAACATTATCACCGATCGAGGTATAAGGCCCGATATAACAATCTTGAAGCTTGCAGTTTTTACCAATAGTCACTGGGCCGCGAATTTTTACGCGGGGACCGATCTCGGTGCCTTCACCGATGCGCACTTTTCCCTGCACCACGGCTTGCGGGTCCACGATGCCGTCAATCTGCGTTTCGATAGCATGCAAGACGAGGCTGTTGCCTTCCAGCAAATCCTCAGGCTTGCCCGTGTCTTTCCACCAACCCGTGACCTCCCCCACCGTAATCTTATGCCCCTGATCGATGAGCCATTGATGCGCCAAAGGAGGGTAGTACTCGGGAATTGCGCTATTGCCTTTAATTTCGGGCTGTACATTCTTCATGGCCTCTAGGATGGGCGAACGATAAAAATACACGGCCGTGACCGCTAAATCGCTGACAAACTCCTTGGGTTTTTCCACGGTTCTGATCACACGGCCGTCTTCAACGACAGCAACGCCAAACCGCTCCCAATTTTTAACGCGCGTGACAAGCAGGTGCGCCGCCGCGTCAGATGCCATGAAACGGTCATAATGCGGCTTAATGCCTCCGGACAGGATATTGTCGCCACCATAAAGTAAAAACGGTTCATCTTTGAGCAAATGCTCGGCGAGCAAAATCGGATACATCATGCCATTTGGTATTTCCTGTTCGATATAGGTAACCGTAATGCCCCAGGCAGAACCGTCGCCGATTGCCGCGGGTACTTCTTTATCGCCCTTATTTAAATTGACAATGACTTCGGTGATACCGCATTCGGCAATATCGTCTAAAACGCGAAAAATCATCGGCCTTCCGGCGATGGGAATGAGGTGCTTATTCACGGTATTGGTGATGGGGCGAAGCCGCGTACCGCGGCCACCCGCTAAGACAAGGGCTTTCATAAGCAATGAGCTACTTTATCCCAGCAAGCGCTTTCTTGCAAGGCAAAGGGCCGCGAGCGTAAAGATGTCCGTAATCCGACCCTCGTCGACCGCCTGATACACCTCTTCTATCGATAAAAGTTCGACACGCATACCCTCCTCTGTAGCTTCGAGCTGCTGATTTCCGCGCTGACGGCAGCCTGATGCTAAAAAAATGGATGCGCGGTCTACCGCGTATCCAGGCGCATATGAAACGGTCTGCAGCAACGACATTTCCGAGGCAACATAACCAGTTTCCTCCGCAAGCTCAAGTGCTGCGCCATCACGAGGCTCGGTACCAGATAAAACTGAGCCGCCGGGTATCTGCAGTAAATCTTGCGACTCGAGATAACGATACTGGCGCACCAGAATAAGACGGCGGTCCCCTGTCAAAGCGAGGATGCCGCACGACCGCCCCTTATAGACATAATAGTAATCAAACGGCTTCTGTTGCTGGGTCAATCCAGCATCGTGACGATATTCGTACCACGGGTTTTTGTGTAAGACCTCACGCTTCTCGATTTTCCAGCGAGACGACTCTTGGCGAGGCTCATCTTTCATTAAATCATTTTTCATAGTGCTGACGGTACCAGTCCTTGTATTCTCCGGACTTAATTTTTTCCCACCAGGGCGCATGTTCCTTGTACCACGCCACCGTTCGCTCAAGACCTTCCGCGAAGGAGACGGATGGCTTCCAACCCATGGCTCGAATTTTAGCGCTATCCACG
>CAYHTI010000155.1:0-2275 GCA_964359515.1 uncultured Gammaproteobacteria bacterium
CAATAAAACGCTTGGCCGTCGCGTCCCAGCGGAATTGTTCGCTGCGTACCTTGGCCGCAGCAACCATGTTTTGAAACGATGTTGGAGACCGCAAGACAGCGTCAATCGCGTCCGTTAAAGCGGCCGTGTCATGCGGGGGCACGCAAAGGGCTGAGTTTCCCGAGACCTCAGGCAGCGATGACGTGGTGCTGGTAATAACGGGACAGCCTTGCGACATGGCCTCAAGCACAGGAAAACCGAAGCCCTCATAGAAAGATGGGTAACAAAAAGCCGTGGCGAGTCGGTAGAGTGCTGGTTTATCTTGACGATCAACATAGCCGAGCAGCTTGATCCGGTCGCGATGAGACGACGCGGCCAAAGCAGACTTAATGCCTTGGGTTTCCCATCCCCAACCGCCAGCGAAGACAAGATGCAGTCGCGGATATTTTGCTGCCAAACGATCAAATGCCTGAATCACTGCTTCGCAATTTTTCCGCGGCTCAAGCGTGCCGAGGAAAAACAAATAGCTCTCGGGCAAGTCATATTTACGCTTGACCTCATCATCTCTAGCGGCGTCGAGCAAAAACATCGGGTCAAGGCCAGGGTAAGACACATGAATTTTATTGGCTGGGATCTTCCACAACTCTCGCAAATCTTGCGCCGTATGTTCCGAAACGGCGATCACCTGCTCGGCTCGCTCGACGAGAGCGTGCAAATTTACCGCGTGATGCCACAATCGGTGCAGGCGCGGGAAAAAATTGGGGAAGCGCACAAATGAAAGGTCGTGGACCGTTATGGTGAGGCGATCGGACGGCCGCGGTCGAAAAAAATTTTGGTTGGGTAAAAAAATACGGTCGATCTTGATCCCCCGCTTTCGCTCGGTCATTTCTTGAAGTTTTGGAAAACCGAACGACAGCAAGCTCGCATGAAGCGCTTTGTTTGCGTAACCGAATTTCGTGACAGATACGCGTTTTGATTCCCAGTTCGGTAGCCGCACCGGCTTTTGAGAATTACAAAACAAGAAATAATCGGCATCATGTTCGATGCGAAAAACGTGGTCAAGCAATTGGTACGTATACTCCCCGATCCCCGTGTAATTCCCGTACATGATGGATCGGATATCAATGCCGATATTCATACGGCGTGCCGATTATCGCGCCTGGTATTTTTCGCTTACGAAATTGGTCAAGCGCTGTTTAAACGTATTGGTATCAAAACGCTGCGCATGTTGATGGATCTTTTGCGGATCAAATTGCTCGTCTTTAAAGCGGATAATGAGGTCCGACACCTCTTCCCAGCGCTGCTCATGAAAAAAGAGGCCGGTCTTACCATCAACAATGGTTTCTAGCGCGCCGCCTTGGGCGAAAGCAATAACGGGTGTGCCGCAAGCCATGGATTCAATTGGCGTGATGCCGAAATCTTCAACCTGTGGGTTGATAAATGCCCGCGCGCCTCGGTAAAGTTCGGCCTGTTTAGCGTCATCTACATAACCTGTAAAGGTAATATGTTTTTTTGCCATGGCTTTCAGCTGTTTGAGCTCAGGACCCGAACCAAACACGACCAGGGGGATCCCCAAACGGTTAAAAGCCTTGATGGTGATATCAAAACGCTTATAGGACACAAGCCGTCCGCCGGTAAGAAAATACGAACCCCCGGCTTTTGTTTTAGGGGAGAATTTTGATAATTCGACCGGCGGATAGATCACCGTACTCTCACGACGGTAATACTTACTGATGCGATCCTTCACCGTGGCAGAATTCGCGATGAAATAGTCGACGCGGTCTGCTGCGAGACGGTCCCAGACGCGCAAGCGAGAGAGCATCGGTGCGATCATTGATTTAACAAAACGATGGATGCGCAATTCTTGCACATAGCTATGTGTGTCCGTCCACAAATAGCGGGTTGGCGTATGGCAGTAACAGACATGGATCGTTTTGGGCGACGTAAGGACTCATTTGGCAAAGGCCGAGGAGCTTGAAATGACCACGTCATAGTCCATAAGATTATAGGACTCCGTCGCCATGGGCATAAAGGCCAAATACCACTGGTACTTGCGTTTTGCGAAGGGTAAACGTTGGATGAACGAAGTGCGGATGTCAGCAGAACGAAAAACCGGATGCACACCATCCGGGTCATAGAGCAAGGTGAATGTCGGGGCGTCCGGGTACATTTCCTGCAGGACGCGCAGCACTTTTTCTGCGCCCCCGTCTTGCACCAGATGGTCGTGGACTAAAGCAACCTTCATACACGACAAGTATAGACGCCTTATTTATGTCTTCGCAAAACAGCGAAAGGC
>CAYHTI010000156.1:0-2265 GCA_964359515.1 uncultured Gammaproteobacteria bacterium
GATGCGAATGCTGATTTTAAGGATGAATTGTCAGGATGTCTGCCTCAGGACGTTGAAATCGTACGGCCTGATGTAATCGGTCAATTTAAGACTAAGGTCATCTTGGAAATAGAAAAGCCCGGAAGCAAGTTTCTTCTTTATTCAGCATTGTCTGAGCCACGGGCAGAAGATGATTGGCTTCTGGATATTCGTCTTTACGGTTATCAATTTCGTGCTGATACCGCTTCTATGATTGTTGAGGAGCTTGGGCTTCAGCATCTACACCTTCGGGAACATATCGCCAAACGGATCAAATTCTTTTCCAGCAAGCAACGATTTGCAAAGCTTCAATCCACAATTGCATCAAGCGACATGGAAAAGGAGATTGACCGTAAGTTATTGGCCGTGCTCGTTAAGGCAGAGCATGATCGGTTCTTCGATATTATTCATGCTATTTATGACTCATTTCCTTTTGACGAGGGGTTGGATGCTGTGCCGGAAGAATTTGCCGCGATCGAGAAGATGGACATGGTGGATGTTTTCTGGGCTTTTGTTCGGGAGGCCTTTGGGTATGAGTCGGCAAGCCCTTCCTTAAGGCATCTGTTAACCTGTCTTTTTATAAGCGATCTCTATTTGTCGATTGGAGATCGGCTTTGCCAGAATGTGCGGCAGTTTATTTTACCTAGTGGTTTCGCGCGTAATGCCGCGGTTTGTATGAGCGAATGGCGCGATAGTATAAAGATGACCGAGAGTTACGACCGCTTGTCAGAAATGGTTGCCGATGCTCTGGGCATAGAGCGTTATTTAAGGGAGATAACATTAAATACGCCGGATGAGATCAATGCGTTTAAAGATGCGGTGACGTTTTCTGCTACAGAAAAGATATCGGCCGGAGCGGTCAAAGCCTATATCTTGGGCCATGAGGCAACTATTGATAAGGATTTTGTCATATCGTTTTGCAGGCACCGGCAGGCGTTGCATTGGTCAAATAAGAGGCTGGGTGGTGAAACTATTCCGAGGGAGAGTTTCTGGGCTGTATACGAGGCGCTCGTTGCGGCGGCGGAGTTTATGTCAAAGAAGCTTGCATTCCCGCAGGGGTTTGTTTATGCAACTGCGAGAGATGTTTTCGAAGCGTATACCCGCGAATTGTATTTATTTGATCGGTATTACCGCCTTTTCTGCGAACATGCGTATCTTGCCGAGACACAAGGATGGGATGTTCTTAAAGATCTTAAGCCGCGCATGGAGGATTTATACAACAATTGGTTTTTAGAACCTCTTACGATGCTGTGGGAGGATAAAATCAAGGTGGATATTTGGTATATAGATGGCGTGGTTAATCAGTATGATTTCTTTGGTAAATACCCTGAACGCAAGGTTGGGGATAAAAGCGCGGCAGTATTTGTAATCATTAGTGATGCTCTTCGATATGAGTGCGGGGCTGAGATCGTTGAAATACTTAATGGGAAATACCGTTTTGCGGCAAAGAAAGAAGCAATTCTGGGAGTGGTTCCATCATATACGGCGCTTGGAATGGCGGCGCTTTTACCTCATTCAAAGCTTGAATATTCCGGCAAGGGAGATGTCCTTGTCGATGGGAAAAATTGTGCGGGCATTGGGTCAAGAGACGAGATACTATCTGTTCATAAGGGCATGGCCATTAAAGGTAACGAGTTGGTGTCATTGGCAAGGGATGAAGCCCGGAACAAGGTGCGGGGAAAGAATGTTATCTATCTTTATCACGATACGATTGATGCGATAGGTGATGCCGCCAAGACTGAAGAAAAGATTTTTACGGCTGTGCGCGCCGCGATTGATGAGGTTTGCAATATGGTATCTTTTGTGGTGAATAACCTGAACGCGAGATATGTGTTTATCACTGCGGATCATGGGTTTGTGTATACGGATACCCGACCGGGTGAGATAGAGCGCAATAGGGGCACTTTAGTTGATGAGGATTTTATTGTTTTGAAAAAGCGCTATTCACTTGGTAAAAGTATACCTGTTTTGGATTATGTTCACCAAGGTAAAGTTTCTAATACGGCAGGTGTTACAGCTGAACAAGATATGCAGTTTGCTATTCCTAAGGGGATGAGTTTGTTTTACTTTACCGGTGGTGCTCGCTATTTTCATGGTGGATTGAGTCTACAAGAAGTGGTAGTTCCTGTAATTACTGTAGAGGAGATTGTTGGCAAGGATAAAGAAAAGACAAGGGATAAATTTGTTGGAGTACAGGTGTTAGGGCAGGATTATCGGATCACAACCGGAAAACATCGTTTTGAAATA
>CAYHTI010000157.1:0-2259 GCA_964359515.1 uncultured Gammaproteobacteria bacterium
ACCGTGATGGCCGGCGGGAGGTTGCTCAGGATGTCCTGAGCCGCGCCCTGCCCGATGGAGACCGTGACCCGCTCGATCTCGACGCGAACGTCGACACCGTCCAGGCTGGTCGCGTCGGTCGTGACCTGCATCCAGACCTCGTCGCCCGCGAGTGGGCAGAAGCCGAGCTCCAGGCCAGCGCTGTTCACGAACTCGAAGCGCGTGGCCGGCCCCGGCACGGTCACGTAGACGACCTGCCAGGTGCGCGGGTTGAAGAACATCCCCTGCATCCAGGGCAGGGTCTTGTCCGTGTTGACGACGAGCTTACGCGCCGCCGTCCCAGCATCGCCGGCGTGGAGCCGGTAGTACCCGGCCAGCTGCGCCGACCAGGTGTCGGCCAGCGGGGTGCTGGGGTTGTTGTGGTCGATGACGATGTTGGTCACGACCATGTTGGGCGCCGCCACCGTACCGCCCGTGCTGGGTGGCGGGTTGGTCGTCGGCGGCGCCGCGGGCGGTGCGGGCTGCGGTGGAACGGTCGGCGGCACCGGCAGATTCGTCAGCGCCGACGCGATGTCGGCCGTGTCTACCGTGTAGTTCACCTTCACGTTCGGCTCGATGAACCCGTTGCACCCGGCCGCGCCGAGCGCGAGGAGGATGATGGTGACGATCGAGACGAGAAGGCTGTTGGTCTTGTTCATTTGTTTCCCCGTAGTGCGTTCTGTACTTCAAGACTGCTGCCCCAGTGGCAAACAGCTTGGCACCGAAACGGCAAAATGGTCGGGAAGAGTCCTGGCTATTTTGCCGTTTCGGTCGAATTTTCAAAGGCCGTTTTGTTATTGATTTGACTGAAAATTGTATCATAAAATATTAATTTTGTCAATGAATAGACGAAAAAAAATGGCTAATATTAGACAAATGTGAAATAAGTCAGCAATATTAAATAGTTTTTTTGCTAATTTTAGCCATAAACAAAACACCCTGTATCAGCGCCGAACGCTTAGTACAGGGATGTTTTGCCGACTGACTGACTATTTTTGCTTACAGGCTGGAGCTTTGGTCTTCGCGTGCTGAGCCGTCATCTGAGCTGGCATTGTGGCCGCAGGCCTTTGCGTCGGTCTTGTATTGGTCCCAGGCACCCTTACGAGCTTCGCGCAAAGTTGTGCGGGCTGATTTGCCGTTTTCCTTGAACGCCTTTCGCGCATCACGGAGCGCTTTACGGCGTTCTAGTTTTTCCGTCTTGTCCCAAGCAGCTTTTAGCGCTTCACGTCGCGATTCGTGGGCCGCCTTTAGAGAAACATGGTAAGCGTCAAGTGCTGCAATAATGGCGTTTTCGCGGCTGTCGATGGCGGTTTTCATGCAGGCAACATCAACGACGCTTCGTTCGATTGGCGTTGTTTCTTCGACCTCTTCTTGGGCCATGACAGCCAAAGGCGCCGCAGAAGTTGAAAGCAGGCTTAAACTAACAATCCCCGACGTGATAAGACGCTGTATCTTCATAAAAGCGTGTTGATTAATAATAGATAAATTATAGCATAATATGCTAGATTCACAGCGTGATAGGTGAAGGAGTATGGAAGAAATTCTTACGAAACAACATTTTGCTGAGCTTTCTAAGCTAGTAAATGAAAAAATCCGCGGCTTGGGTTGGTTGCACCGTCATGGTTACGAGTCCATGATGCTTTTTTTGCGGCTAATTTTATTCGCGGGAGCTTTTGGGCTGTTTGCCTTGCCCTATTGGCCAGCGCGGGTTATCGGAATGATTGTTCTCTCCTACGCATACACGTCGATCGCGATCACTGGGACGCACGAGACGAGCCACTTATCTTATGTGAAGTCTGCTTTCGTAAATAAGTTGTGGGCGTACTTTTTTTCAGATTTTTGGTCATCCCAAAGCCATCTATGGTGGCATTATCGCCATGTGCAAGTGCACCATCTTTATCCCAATGTCCCGGATCGCGAGCCGAAGCCCTTTTATTTTCCCTGGATCAATCGGTATGTTTACTTTTTTGTTATCCCATACCTTGTGGTCTTTTGGTTGATGGCTTACAGCATAAAACATTTGTGGAAAAAATGGTCAAAGCTGTCCGCGTATTTGCTGATCATGCTTTTAGGGTGGACGCTCCATGTTTATTTATTCGTGTCGATTGGTTTTTCCGTTTTTGCTTCGTTGGGGCTGGCTTTGTTGATGCGCAGCTTGTTTTCGCCGATCTTCATGCATCTTGCTGTGTTCAACCATATTGGTTTAGATAATCCCCACCAGATTTTACCCTGGCTGCCTCG
>CAYHTI010000158.1:0-2259 GCA_964359515.1 uncultured Gammaproteobacteria bacterium
CGCGCATGACCGGCGCCCGGTTTGCGGTTGCGAGTGGAGCGGGCGCGCGCTTAGCCGCCTGCCAGCGGATATTGACGATCTCGGTCTGCGGCAGCGGGAAATGGAATAGGCTCGCCATCTCTTCGGTATTGGCGATGATTTTCCCGCGGTTATCGAACTTGCGGAAAATATAGTTTTCGATCAAGCGCTGCTGCTTGCGCGGCTTTACCAGCTTAAAACTGTTACCGTATTCATAAATATTGTATTGCGCAAAGGCTCCAGCGAGGGTGTCGATATACCCCTGGGCCGCAGGCTCATTGGGCGCGCTCACGATCAACCGGACATTGACTTCCATGCCGGCCTTGCTTGATTTCGTCTCAAGCCGCTTAATCATTTCCTCTTCCAGCGGAGACAGCTGGTATTTCTCAGGCAATTGGTCGCCCTTTTTCTTGCTTCCAGAAAACAACGCAGCTAAAACGCCGCCATGCACAGCCCGCTTGGCCTCATCAAGCTTCTTTCCCTGGCGCATGGCTGAAGCGATTTTACGCCCCATCACATGCCAGCCGCGCGGCACCGGGCGCACTAAAAACTGGATAACCGCGCCATCCTTAGCCGGTAATTGCGCTAAAGGTGCAAGCAAAGCGTTAAGCGGATCCCCTTCCATTTCTTGGTAGGTCTTGATCGGAAAATAGGCTTCACGCTCATAACTTAGGTTCGCGCCAAGCACGACACCCTGCGGCTGAAAAACATTATAATCATCTACTTCTTCAATTTGCGCCTGCGGGAATTGCGCCTGGATCTGCTGCTCTAAAAAAACACGCAAATAATCGGGCGCAGCAGCATAAAAGGTGATGTACCGGTCATGGGCCACGATCTCAAATGACACATGGTCTTCTCTCCCCCACAACCAGGCCTTTAACCCCTTGGTCGGTTTCATGCCGCCGATGCTGCTGAATAAAATCTCAGCCACGCCGATACTTTCTTTTATACTAGATTGCGCGTCGGAGTTGGCCTTCTCTTTTTCTTGCTGCATGGACTCCTTGGGTACGGAGATCATCAAAACTTTTTTTTGAAAGCCTTTTGGCAGGGATTTCCCGCGCCGCAAGACACCCATGACAACCGCGAAAGCGATAATGGATAAAAACAAGGCACCCAAGATCAGGGCCAAGAGCATGACTACCGGGTCAGAAAAAAACTGCAAAGCCGCCTGCTTGCTAGCCTGCGGATCAACAGCTACTGGAATTTGCAAAACGATCGTGAACATGTGTGTTTTGTTTTTGTCGGCTCACTACATAAGCGCCGCGCCGCCGCGCTCTCGATCCATCTCCTGTTTGACGCGCAATAGTTCGTCCGTTTTCAGCTTTGCTTCTTGGTCCAAGAAATACTTGTTCACACCAGGTATGATACGCAGCCAGTCCAGCAATAATTGGAAAATTTTCTTTGACTGGACTTTCACCTGATACAGCATCGCTTCGATCTGTGTCGCCGTTTCCTCACCTTTGCGCTTAAACTCAAGCCGAACATCGGGCGGCATTTGGCGAAACACATCCTCAAGGCGTTCTTCCATCACATGCTCGACGCGCGCCAATGTTTCACTCTTGGCAGCCGAAACTGACTTTGCGGCGGGAGCGACTGAAGGCAGCTGCCGCACAGGCAAACGCTGTGAAGGCCTGGGCGCAGCGACCTCGCTGGACCTCTCAAAACGCCGCTCGCTCGCCGACTCATTTTTGGACGGTTGCTCCGGCGCTGGGGTTGGAATTCGCTCAATATTCTGTTCAGGCATAGGTGCCTCTATAGTACCACAGAAAAGAATTTGCCTCGACGAAAAACACCCTGCACCAAGCGCTTGCGCTGATACAGGGTGTTTGTTTCATTACAAATTTACGGCACGGTATGATACCCGGGGGTGCCAACGGCTTTTGATTCAAGAAAATAACGGAGGGCGAAGCTCGAGCCAGATGCGTCGCTGGTATAACGGTAACATTGATTCGTATCGGTAAACACGGGATCTTTAAAATCAGTAGCGATCAAATTAGCAGTTTTCAGTGAGGTAGAAACGGAATCACTGCCTTCAATGCAGACCGGAGCAACCGCAACAGGATACCCGCCCGTTTGGTTATTATATAAATCGAGCGCTTTCATCAGCTGATCGATATTGGCCGTACGTTTGGCGTCGCGGGCACGAGCACGGACGGAAACAGCGACCATAGAGCCGGCAGCCGTGAGCAAACCAATGATAGCAATAACCACCAAGAGCTCCACCAAGGTAAAGCCGCGACG
>CAYHTI010000159.1:0-2247 GCA_964359515.1 uncultured Gammaproteobacteria bacterium
ATCGCGGTCCGAAAGGGCGCCTGCAAGGCGCCCTTTCTTTTTTGGTTATCTTGGGGTAGTGTCTCAGTTTGATTTTTGACGGTCTTATGATCCCCCGCGTGGCAGGTTACAATACGACCATGCCAAAGCACCCCAAGCGCCCCCGCGATCCTAGCCAGCTTGGAAAGCTGATTGTGGATATTTCAACCGGACAGACGCAAGACGTTGACCCCGATGCTGGCAAGAATCCTGCTGCAATAAAACGAGGTTATTTAGGGGGCATTAAGGGAGGTAAAGCACGTGCCGAAAGCCTTACCCCTCGGAAACGCAGGGAGATTGCAACAAAGGCAGCGCGGAAACGCTGGTCTAAGAAGTCTGTTGAGTCCGTAGACTAGCGGGATCCCATACCTGCCGTTGTATAAATTGACTCAATAACGGCACGGCAAAACAGTAGCCACCACGACGGTTCCGATAGATCAAACCTTTTTCTGCAAGGGCTTGAAGAATTTGTGTTGCGTGACTCGGATTAAATCCCTTTATTAATAGAGATCGAGACGCCGCTACAATGTCTTGAACAGAAAATTCCTCATCCGCATTGGAAAGTGTAGCAATAACCTTCATAAAGTCCTGCTGTCTATCCGTGCCGCGTGCCCAGCGAGGAGAAAAAAAGTCTTGATCTAACTTGTCAAGAATGGATTGCATCGGAACCGAGGGAGCTTTCCCATCGGTAATCTTGCCTATCCAAGCATCGAAAACTTCCTTACAAATAAATTGAATAAAGTAAGGATAACCAGCAGACATTTTCATAATGTCTTTGATGGTGTTTTCCGCGAACGACAATTTACTTTTTGTAATTTCAATTGGCTTAATAATAGCCTGACGGGCATCCTTATCCTCAAGACGTTGCAAATGCATTACATGAAACATTCGCTCGGTGTAAGTTCGAGCTTCGTTTAATTTCGGAAACAAGGTGGGAAGACCAGTCAGAACAAGCATGAATCGCGCTTTCGATTTTGATCGTTGGAAAAACGAAAAAACATCAAGCAATACGGAAAGCGGGAATTCTTTTGCTAATGCATGATCTGATAAATTTTGCGCTTCGTCATAGGCAAAAATTACGCCCTGCAATGGGGTCGTTTCAAGAATTGCTTGGACTTTGGTCAATACCGCCTTTAGCTTGTCGTCCGTAAGCCCCGGCGTGTTTTCGTAAATTTTCCATAGATCATTAAACTCCAGTGGTCTTTGTTGTTCTGTAGTTTCGGCGGTAAATCCAAACGCTTGCTGCGGTTGTTTTTGTTGCACGATGGGTGACAACAAGGTGGATAGGTCAACGACGATGCGCCTAACAATACGGTCTTCGGAAAGGCTTGCCGATTCCGACAGATCGTTTCCCGTCCATAACCAACCGTTATTTTGCGCAATCGGTTTCAGTTCTTCGAGCAATACAGTTTTGCCGACGCCACGCAGGCCGGTCACGATAGCGTTCTGAGCAATGGAACGCTCCTTAACCATGCTCAAAAACTGGCTCTGTTCCGTAGTGCGTCCGGCAAGATAAAGGGGGCGTTGTCCATTGCCAGGACGAAACGGGTTATGGGGCACTCCAGCAGGTGGCGAATCGGCCATTTGATAACTCCTTACGAATATGTATAATGTTAGCTATATGACTAACATTAGTCAATTGTCTTACGACTACTAATATTGAACTTTATGCTTGACAATACTTTTATTCTCAAGCATTATATTCATATTGGAGGTAACAATATGAACCGCCTAAGCCTACAAGACCGCGCCAGAATTATCGGATGTCTCGTTGAAGGAAACAGCCTTCGCGCCACGGAGCGCATGACCGGCAACAGCATCAATACCGTTACCAAGTTGCTGGTGGACGTTGGTTATGCCTGCGCTCAGTTCCAAGATAAGACCCTGGTTAATTTGCCCAGCAAGCGTATCCAGTGCGATGAAATCTGGTCCTTCTGCTACGCCAAGGCCAGGAATGCGCCAGCCGATATGAAGGGGAGGGGTCTGGCTGGCGACATTTGGACATGGACGGCTCTAGATGCCGATTCCAAGCTCATCGTGTCTTGGCTGGTCGGTGACCGTGACGTGCGGGCCGCGACCCATTTTATGAATGACGTAGCGAAACGGCTAGCAAACCGCGTTCAACTCACCACGGACGGCCACAAGGGGTATCTGGTTGCGATGGATAGCGCGTTTAACGAAAAGATTGACTACGCGATGCTGACCAAGCTCTACGGCAATCCGGCAGGC
>CAYHTI010000160.1:0-2242 GCA_964359515.1 uncultured Gammaproteobacteria bacterium
AGATCAAGATGCGCAGTTCATCGTGGTTGAATACTGGGGAGCGGACAAAAAAGAAGCACCGTATGTCGTGGTCGGCAAGGGCGTGACCTTTGACTCAGGCGGTATTTCTATCAAGCCGGCAGCCATGATGGACGAAATGAAGTTCGATATGTCCGGCGCGGCCGCGGCTTTCGGCGTTGTCCGCCTTGCCGCCATGATGAAGCTGCCGCTGAACGTTGTCTGCTTGGTTCCAGCCGTGGAAAACATGCTTGGGCCGAATGCCTACAAGCCTGGCGATATTTTGACGGCCATGGACGGCTCAACGATTGAAGTCATCAACACGGATGCGGAAGGGCGCATTATTTTAGCGGATGCCTTAGTCTATGCGCGCCAGTATAAACCGAAAGCCGTCATAGACCTGGCCACGCTTACAGGCGCCTGCGCTGTGGCCTTACACGACACCGGATCCGGTTTGTTTACTCGTGATGCTGATTTACTACAGCAGTTGAAAAAGGCAGGAGACACCAGCGGCGATATTGCCTGGCCATTGCCGCTGCCCGAGGAATACGCCGAACATGTAAAGGGTAAAATTGGCGATGTGGCGAATTTAGCCCCGTTCAATTGGGGTGGGGCGATCACGGCTGCCGCATTTCTGGATCATTTCGTCGCCGACAAGTACCCATGGGCACATCTCGACATTGCGGGCGTAGCCTGGGCAAGTAGCGGGAAAAAACACTTAGCACCCGGGGCCACCGGTGCCGGATTGCGCGTCGTGCTCCAATACCTGCGCGATCGAGCTGAGTCATAAAAGACAGCAAAAGAGATGCCGAGGGGCATCTCTTTGCGTTGTGAGCGGCAGGGCTTAGGGGGTACATAATTGTGTTCATCCACGCTTCGCTCTGCGTGTATGGACACAAACATCTGATTAAAGATATTATTGGCTCAACGCTAAATACACTTTTACCACAGCTGGGTTTCATAAGTTTCATATGATTTCGTTTTTACGCGGATGCCTCCGCCAAAAATTGTCGCAATCGTTGTTGCTGGACGTTCACGGTGTCGGCTATGAAGTCAGGGTGACTCCGCGCCTATGGCAGGCGACGCGCGAGGGAAGCGAGATTGAAGTTTACACGCACTTTCATGTGCGCGAAGATGCTCAGATTTTATTCGGTTTTTCCGATCTTCATGAGCGCGACATGTTTCGAACTCTACTCGGGGTCAGCGGCATCGGTCCAAAAACCGCTATGGCCGTCCTGTCCGCCGCCGATCCAGAAACAATCGTGCGCGCCGTGCAAACAGACGATACGGCTGCTTTAAAAGCACCTGGCGTTGGACCCAAAATTGTGAAGCGCATTGTTTCTGAGCTTAAATCTGCATTCGCCGAGCGATTCGTCTCCAATAAGGGTGTTGCCATGGCCAAGGGCACGGGCCTGCACGCAGATTTACAGGAGGCTCTTCTGCAATTGGGCTATCATGAGCGCGAGATTGCCGATTTACTACGAGAGGCCGACTTAGAAGGCCTTTCTGTGGAAAAGGCGTTGAGGGTCATTCTAAAAAAAACACGGGGTTAAAGCGAGAGGGGACTGGGTGAGGGCTACGAGGGACTGGCGAGGCTAACTGGTAGCCGTAATCTGAGATTAGGCATCTAATAAAATCAATAGTATGCAAAAACAAAGCAGCGTTGCGTTCGTATCTACCATTGTTGGGGTAGCTGTGGTTGCTTTTTTATTTTGGTTGAATACGAATAATACCGTACAGATCAACCAAGGGGCACCCGCCACCCTGCTTGTTGAACAAGAGGCCAGCGAGACATTTCCAACAACCGTTTCAGGCCAAGTGACAGCGATTGACGGCACGGTTCTGACTCTGCAAGCCCCTGGAGAGGGCGGTGCTGTGCAGGAATTTGTGCTGCTATTTGAAGAGCGTACCATTATCGTGCGCCGCGCCATGAAATCCGTGGAAGAAATTCAGAAACTTTCGCAGGGGACGGGCATCCTGCCGCCAGGGACATATGCGTCAGACGAATTTGGGGCCTCTTTGACCGACATTCAGGTTGGTACCAGACTAGATGTTTCAGGATTCCCTGTGTCGGATGGATCGACGAGGTTTCGCGTGCAGCAAGCCGTAATCAATGAATTAAATTTAGGTAATTCTGCAAGTTTTCCGGCCTATCTTGATTGACCTGGGTTAAATAAAAGAACCCCGTACCTTTTCGTACGTGGTTCTATTTGTTTAGTCGCTTTACTGGCATTCGTAAATGAGG
>CAYHTI010000161.1:0-2241 GCA_964359515.1 uncultured Gammaproteobacteria bacterium
GTTAAAAATTTTGATCCCCTTTCGCTGTGTTTTTATTCCGCCCCGCGGCGCCGGTCTTGCAACACTAAACAGCCTCCATAAGCGTAAATAATCCGCCCCACATTGTTGCTCTATCCCACGCGCCGCCATCAAGACAATGCACCTGGTACGCCTTGCCTTCAACCGCTTTAGGATCGGCGCATTCAAAAGATTCTATGTATGGCAGGTTCCAGAATTTCTGATGTGATTTTGGCCTGGCATCGTTCGCAGTGGAATTAAACTTGGCCGGAAACTTCGGGTTAATTAGGAACCCTTCGATTGCGTCCTCGGCCTGATAAACGCTCCTGTCACCGTCATAAGTAAACCGTCTCATCCTTGCCTCCCATTAGCGTGTTTCAGACTGTTGGCGCTCTTCTGTTCATCAAGTTCTTGCCACTGATCGGCAGTAATAACGCCAGCCATGCAAAGCGCCTCACAGCACCCATAGAACCGCCCAGCCTGAAAGGTCGAGTAGTCGTCGCTCTCAACTTGTCGCCGCAGAAAATCCATCGCCTTCTTGTTCGTTGCTTGCCATGTATCCATGCTATTTCTCCTTCGCCGAGTTAACAATCATCACCGCCCCACCCCTTTTTTTCCGTAGCAGATTGGTTTTGATTTATCTGCCTTCCGGGTGTGTGTCTGTGATGCTTGGCACTGTCGCGGAAAAGGGAGGGGTCAAGGGCCAACCCGGAAGCCGCATGCGGAGCGCAGCCCGACGCTTTACCAGGGCGAGCACCGAACGGGTGAGGATTGGAGCGGAGCGATCCCTTGAAGGGATAGCCCAAACAGCTTCATCGTTTGGGCTATCCCGCCCCCGACCGCGCGGCAGTACCATGCATCACGTTAAGACACACACCCGGAAGGCAGACAAACCAATCTGCTACGAAAAAGGGCGCGCAGCGACCGCCGCGTAGCGGCACAATCCTCCCGCGGGGAGGCCGCTCTTCGCTTCTCGCTTCGATCAAACGCGCACTTACCGGACTTAAAACCAAGCTGACTCGGAAAAAATACCCACCGCCCGATGCGCTGAAGAACTCCCGCCGCCCGGTGCGCTGAAGAACTCCCGCACTCGATGGTGCATCAGCAATTTTTAGCCAGGTATCAATCCAATGCCTCGACCAAAATATCCTGGCTAGATTTATCGAATGCCAACCCGGCCTTTTTAAGCGATTCATAGCGCGGCCTATCCAGTTTGAGGGTAAGAGCCTTGTAATACCCTGCTTGAGCCTCTTGAGCCTTTCTGGCAGGTTTGGCGAGCATTGATGGAGACGACACAGCCGTCGCCGGTTTTGCTGCGCCTTTGGTGGCCACCAGAGCAGCGGAAAGAGTTCCGGGTTTAGTCATGGCCTTATCTCCCTATTTGCGCAATTGCGTATTTACGTATTTCCACAACTCGGAAATCTCCATACCGCTCTTGCTACGCGCATCCAACTCCCCGGCTGTACGTCCGTCGATCATCGAGGCGGCGAAATCGATACGTTGGTACAGAATCACCGGAGCAACGGTGCCATGTTGCGAGAGTGCAATCGCCGCATCGGCGGTAATGCGCGCACGCGGGGTAGCTCCGTTGACCACAAAAACCATTCTCTTCCCGGCTGCCTGCACCAACTCAACCGTTGCACCAACAGCACGCAGATCGTGAGGACTTGGCCGGGTTGGAATCAATACGAGATCCGCCACTTTCAGCACCATCTGGATGGTCTCGTTAAGCGCTGGCGGCGTATCGATGATGCAAAGCTTTATGCCTGCAGCAGCCAGCTCCGCAAGCTGCTCAGTAAGCCGCCCAAGCTCCGCAATGACATAAACCGGCAGATTGGCCTTGCGCTCGTTCCACCAGGCCGACAATGACCCTTGAGGGTCGGTATCCAACAAAGCAACCGGCCCGGCCCCAATGCACTCAGCCTCGACTCCCAGGTGTCCCGTGAGAGTCGTTTTCCCGACACCGCCTTTTTGACTCGCTACAACTAAAACTTTCATCGTCTTCCCTTTCATTAGGATAGCTGCACAAATAAACGTAGATACGCAGGTACGTATCTACGTTTTTCTCGTTGAGCTTTCTGGAGGGTGGTCATTTTGATTTTTCATCACAGCATGGGCATGCAGGAGTTGCGCTAGACCGGTAGCAGTACCGCCTGATTTTTGACGATCGCTCGGTGTTGAAATACTATTGATATTGAAATTACAACTACTATTGGGAGGCAGGGTGTCCGCAGGGTATAGATA
>CAYHTI010000162.1:0-2236 GCA_964359515.1 uncultured Gammaproteobacteria bacterium
TTCCCGCTGCCGATGATGAATATCGTCAATGGCGGGCAGCACGCGAACAATACGCTGTCCATCCAGGAGTTCATGATTGTTCCAAATGGCAAGACCATGGCCGATCGGGTATGGCGCGGCGTTGAGGTGTTTCAATCCCTCAAAAAGATTTTGGCCGGCGAAGGGTTTCTTACCTTAGTGGGAGATGAGGGTGGCTTCGCGCCTACGTTGAAAGACAATGAAGACGCCTTGCAATACATTATCAAGGCGATCAAGGCGGCTGGATTGGTGCCAGGTAAAGATGTTTCCTTGGCTTCTGATTTGGCCACATCGGAATTTTTCACGGAGGGGAAGGGGTATGACTTTGATTACAAGATTAAAGGCAAGGCTGGTAAACGCTATCTTCAGACGTCCGAAGTCATCTCCATGCTGTCTGAATGGATCAAAAAATATCACCTTATCTCCATTGAAGACCCGTTAGATGAGGGAGCTTGGGATGATTGGAGCCAGCTGACCGCTAAGCTTGGAAAACGTGTGCAAATCGTCGGGGATGACCTTTTCGTAACGAACGTCAAACGCTTGCAAAAGGGTATTAGCATGGGCGTCGCCAATGCCATCTTGATTAAGGTGAATCAGATTGGGACGCTTACTGAAACGATGGACGCCATTGCTTTGGCCCGTAAGGCAGGGTACAACGTCATTATTTCACATCGTTCGGGCGAAACGGGGGACACGACGATTGCCGACCTCTCTGTAGCCGTGAACGCGGAATATATCAAGACCGGCAGCTTATCGCGCTCGGAACGCGTGGAGAAATATAACCGCCTCATGGCCATCGAGCTCGAGTTGAAAAAGGCTTGGTAGTTTGCTACAAACAATCCGTTATGGCAAAAAAACAGCTTCCCTTGCTTTTATTGGATGTGGATGGAGTCATTGTTGACTCCTTTGATTCGCTATACCAGTCAATTGCCGCCTATATCCGTCAAAACAAGCGGTCGGAGCTAACCGTTGAGGAGTTTCGCGCGGCTTTTGAAGGTAATGCTTTGAGTACCATCATGGCGCGCGCCGGGTTTGCTGCTTACGACAAATCAACATCTTGGGAGCATGCGGTCAGCATGCTTTTTGATGCCTACCAGGACGCGCCGCTCTTTGAAGATATGCTGCCGGTCTTGGATGCCTTGGCCAAAACCCATACCCTTGTGGTTGTCACATCTTCGCCAGTCGAGATTGTTCAGCTGCGTTTTGACAAGGCCGGCATTACTGACTTGTTCGCGGCCTTTTTGGGCCCCGAAGTCTCCATGTTTAAGGATGAAAAAATTAAAATCGCCTTGGCTGAATTCGGCGCCAGGCCGGAAAATACTTTTTTTGTCACAGATACCTCGGGGGATATCATTGAGGCCAAGAAAGCCGGCGTAAAAACAATCGCCGTCACTTGGGGGTATCATCCGGTTGCAACGCTCGAAAAAGTTGGTCCAGATCAAATCACGCAAACACCGAAGGAGTTGTTGAACAGCTTAAACAATGACCGACATCTATGAACGAATGCCTTTTTTGCAAAATTGTCCAGGGGCAGGTCCCATCCTATAAAGTATATGAAGATGACACGATCATGGCTTTTTTGGACAGTAAACCCGTAAACCGAGGTCACGCACTCATCGTCCCCAAGGTGCATGCCAGCAGCCTGCTCGAAACGCCGACGCATACCTTGACTGACATGATGACGGCGGTACCCGGCCTCGCGAAGGCGATAATGAAAGCTGTGGGCGCCCAGGCGTTTAACCTCATGGTAAATACGGGCAAGGAAAGCGGCCAGCTGGTGGATCATGTTCATATGCACGTTATCCCTCGATTCGACGGTGATGGATATAAGCACTGGATGGGCAAACATTATGATAATGACACCCAGGCTAATGAAGTCGCTAATGCCATTCGCGCAGCCCTATCCTGAGGCGGAGATAAGGCGAGGTTATGCATCGACCTAAAAAAATCCTTACCAGCAAAGTGGTTCATAAAAACCCTTGGTACCAGGTGCGCCAGGATGATTTTTTGCGGCCAGACAGCAAGCGCGGCAAATACTATTCCATCGTTTCCGACCCGTTCGTGGTTATCTGCGCGCTTTCGGATGACCGCCGCAAAGTATGCATGGTGAAAAATTGGCGGTACCCTGTTCGCCGTTATTTGCTGGAATTCCCAATGGGCTGGCGCGAGCGCAATGAAACACCATTGATGGCGGCGAAGCGGGAGCTGGTGGAGGAAA
>CAYHTI010000163.1:0-2222 GCA_964359515.1 uncultured Gammaproteobacteria bacterium
TGGAGGCACCGCGACCGAAAGCACGCGCCATATAGCGCTTCAACATCGGGCCCTTTTCTACTACCAATTCCTTTATGCGCAATGTTTTTGAATCAATTTGGAAATTGTGTTGCGCATTGGCCACGCAGGACTCGATGAGTTTGAGCATGGGCTTTGAGGCGCGCGATTGGTTGAACTTCAACTGTAATCGGGCATCAGCCAGGTTTTTGCCGCGCACCAAATCAGCCACCAAGCGCACTTTGCGCGGAGCCATTCGGAGATTGCGTAATGATGCTTTGACTTCCATATAAGTTCAAACCTTACTTAGCCGCAGGAGCTGCCGGAGCGGCGCCTGGAGCACCAGCTTGGGCCTTAGCCATTTTGCCGCCATGGGTCGTAAACTTGCGTGTAGGAGAAAATTCTCCCAGCTTGTGTCCGACCATGTCTTCGACGATGACAACGGTAATGTGTTCGCGTCCATTGTGCACGCCGAACTTGAAGCCGACCATTTCTGGGGTAATCGTGCTGTCGCGAGACCAAGTCTTGATGATCGTCGGATCACCCTGCTTGAGTTTCTTGAGCTTCTTCATGAGCTTGGGATCAACCCAGGGGCCCTTTTTGAGACTTCGAGACATAAGCGTGGATTAAGTGAACATGTTGCGAGGACGGCGGCTAACAATGAGACGCCAGGAATGCTTGGTCGGCTTACGGGTTCTGACGCCCAAAGCCGGCTTACCCCACGGAGTCTTCGGATGCTTCATACCAATCGGGTTATGGCCTTCACCACCACCGTGCGGATGATCCACCGGGTTCATGGCTTTACCGCGTACCGTTGGACGGAAACCTAAGTGGCGCATACGGCCAGCCTTACCGTAACGAACGAGGCGGTTGTCTGGGTTGCTCACCATGCCAACGCTGGCCATAGATTCTTTCGGGACCTTGCGAACTTCTTTTGAGGGCAAGCGCAGGGTGGCGAACTTGCCTTCGACCGCGACGATTTGTGCGGCGGCGCCAGCGGAACGGACAATCATGCCGCCCTGGCCCGGATTCAATTCCACGTTATAAATCATGGTTCCAACCGGCATTTTGTCGATTGGCATGCGATTGCCGGGTGTGATGTCGACGCGTGTCTTGGAGGCGACAACCGTGGCACCCACTTCTAAGCCCTGGGCAGCCAGGATGTAGGATTTGACGCCATTGGCGTAAGCCACGAGCGCGATCCAAGCGCTGCGATGCGGGTCGTATTCAATAGATTGGACTTTGGCAGGAATGTCTAAAATGTTTTGCTTGAAATCCACCAGACGATAACGACGCTTGGCTGCGCCGCCGCGGTGGCGAATCGTGATCTTGCCCTGGTTGTTGCGGCCAGAAATACGTCGTGAAGAAACCGTCAACGCCTTGTGCGGTTTGGCGACCGTGATCTCAGCAAAAGCGTTGGCGCTTGAGATGCGTCGGCCGGCAGAGGTAGGTTTATGGATGGTAATAGGCATACCTGTTCTACTTGGTGGTTAACGGAAGAGTCGTGCCTTTGGGCATGGTCACAATGGCTTTCTTATAGGCTTTTTGGACACCCGTTTCCTTGCCCCAGCGATACAACTGTTGCGCGTGGCGCTTCAACATGTGCACAGCAATGGGCTCGGTGCCATAGGTATCTTTCACGGCCATACGTACCTGGTTTTTGTTGGCCTCGAGCGTAACGTAAAATACGTACTTGTTCTCTGCCTGCAAACGGAAACTCTTTTCCGTCATCACAGGCTGCACGAGAATACCGGAAATATTTAAGCCCTTGAAATCTGACGTCTTTTGCGTCACGACGGCTTTTTCGGCCTTAGCCGCTGCTTTACCGGACTCAGCTTTCTTAGCCGCAGGCTTTGCCTGTGGCTTGGTATCCGTTTTCTTGCGTTTGAATGTATCGAGGATTCCCATATGTGTCCGTTATGCCTTCTTAGGACCGTAAAGCTGTTCAATGATCGCCAATGCCGCTACCGGCAATACAACCGTATTGGCATTGATCAGGTCATAGACATTCAAGCTTTCAACGCCCAATGTCCTGACGTCCTTCAAGTTTCGGCTGGAACGGTTTAAGTGTTTGGCTTCCTTGTCGACAACAAACATGGTCGTGCGTCCTTTCACCGGCAATTTCCGCAAAGCCGCCGTAACAAGTTTGGTCTTGATTTCGGGCAAAGCCAAGGAATTCACAAAGATCAGGCGCTGGTCGGACAATTTATCGCTAAGAACCATGC
>CAYHTI010000164.1:0-2195 GCA_964359515.1 uncultured Gammaproteobacteria bacterium
CAAAAGCAAAGTCTATGAGCTCAAAACAGGCAAGGAGCAGTTTTTAACGGAAGGTGCTGTCATTGACTTGGCTGTCCAGCCGCAAGGAGTTCTGACATATCCGCAAGGGCAAGTCATTTATGCATATGCTGATGAAGCCTTCCGCCTGGCGCATGGCGATGCGGACGATAAGGTCAAATTAGCCGCGCTTTCCTGTGGTGTAACCGATCCAGTTCTTGAAATGCTCGTTTCGGCGGACTTTGTAAACACGCAGTTGTGGAGAAAGCTGTTTTTTGGCTTAAATCAGCGGAATAGTGTGGTGTGTATCTTTTGGTAATATCAGGTTATCCCCATGTCCGGCCATTGAGGATAATGTTAACCACAGACGTGGGGATAAGAATAATTTTGTACTAAAGTTAGCGCAAAGAGTGTGTGAACAACCTTGGGAAGGATTGATTTTAGGGTCAAAAACTGATATAATGATTTCAGGAAATAAAAAACAAAAAGTCTGCAGCGCAGGAGACAGGCGAAAGAAACCAGCTGACCAGCGCACCGTTCTTTAACAACCGTTCAAGAGTAGAGACATTGTGCCGGAAACACATTTCCGAGCGCTCCTTCGTCTTATGGTCACGGAAACGGCCAAAATCCATGACCGCCCCATTTATAAGACGTGCAAACAACCATTCGGGTTCAATGCTCTCCACTTTTCTGCGCTATAGGATTGCCTCAACCAGTCCTGTAAAACAAAAAACAAAAGAGAAAAAAGACGAAAGAAGGTTCTGACCTGGGACATGTAAATATGGTCAGAGCTCTCTCTTCATCTGACGGAGCCGTTGAGAGATTTCCAGATTGCAGCCTGCAACGGAATTCCTCAGAACGGTGGAGAAGCTTCAGAGGTATCCTTCATTGGATATACTCGAACACCTTAGCGTCACGCTTGTCGTTGACGGTAAGATGCTCTTAGTTGAGATGAGCACACGTAATTATCGACGATATCATGGTTACTTGGACGAGCTGCCGCGCAAAGGTTTGTGCGACGACTCGTCCAAGGGGCCTGGTCCGAGATAGTTGTCTCGGGCTCGGTCGCCACATCTTGGGCGTTTTCCGAGCCCTTTTCTTTTACTAACATTTCGCAAACTCGCCTTGTCTTGTCGCGTTTGACGAACGAAATCAGGCATCAATCATTGAAAGAAAAGCTGTTTTCGGCCTGTATTTTCAGGGGCAAGAGAGGCTTTGTAAAATCTGCAGGGTTTGCTAGGATAAACATGATCCCGAACTGGTACGGGATGTTTTTATAGGAAACCTTGCCATAAAGCTACCCGCCTATGGAAGTCACTATTCTGAAGGAAATTCAAGAAAAGCTGAAAGAACGCAAAAAAGAACTTGAGCTCGAGCTCAACAAGGTTTCGAGTCAAGGTGAAACCGGCCGCGAAGCCAATTTTCAAAATATCGGCACGGACGAAGATGACAATGCGCAAGAAGTTTCAAACTTTTCTGACCAGCTTTCTTTGGTCGCGCAATTATCCAAGAACCTGGAGGACGTCGATAAGGCGTTAAAGAAGATCAAAGAAGGCACCTACGGCATCTGTAAATATTGTAAAAAAGAAATCGACCCCAAGCGCCTGCTCGCTCGCCCAGATTCTGGCTCCTGTGTGCAATGCAAGGCTGCTTTGCAAGGTGAAGCTTCCTAATGTGCCCGAAACAATCGTGCGTCGAAACTTCTTTTTTTTTAACGCCGTTTTCGCGCTCGCGGCATTTATTGTCGACCAGCTGGTAAAATGGTTTGTCCTGACATCGCCGAAACCCTTGGTTTCTGGCGATGTTTTGTTTTTGCATTATTCCGTATCTCCCTCAATCAACCAAGCTTTTGCTTTCAGTATTCCAGCACCAACCTGGGCGATTTACGCCATTGTCTTGCCGATTTTAGCCGTCGTCCTATTTTTATGGCGTCACGCGATCAAGGGCGGCCGACTGTCTTCGTTTGCTATTGCCATGGTCATTGCCGGCGCAGTTGGGAACCTCGTTGACCGGCTACGTCTTGGCGGGGTCGTTGATTATATGGAAATCGTTTTAGGAAATGTTACTTGGTCTAGCTTTAACTTGGCTGATGTTTTGATCGTTGGCGGTGCAATAGCCTGGATGTACGCGCATTCGCAAAAGAGAGTGGATCCGAGCTGGTAAATAAAAACGAGCCTGCCCGGTCGCGGAGACCGGAG
>CAYHTI010000165.1:0-2172 GCA_964359515.1 uncultured Gammaproteobacteria bacterium
CAGCTCGAGCCCCAATCCCGCAGCCTTCGTGCAGCATAAACGCCTTTTTGCGCTTGAGCTCAGCAGCTTGGTTGCCGGTACCATGTACCGCGGTGATTTTGAGCAACGCATTAAACAACTGGTGGACGAAGTGCGCGACCATAGCGATGTCATGCTGTTCATTGACGAAATCCACACCCTCGTCGGTGCGGGCTCAAGCGGCCAGCCGCTTGATGCGGCCAATATCCTCAAACCGGCTCTAGCGCGCGGCGATATCCGTTGTATTGGCGCGACCACATGGGATGAATACCAAAAACACCTTGCCAGTGACCAAGCACTGACCCGACGCTTCCAGACCGTCAATATTGAGGAACCGGATGCCTCCCAGACCAAAGAAATCCTCCATGGCATCAAGGAAAGCCTGGAGCGGTTTCATCGCGTCCAAATCGGTGCAGATGCTATTGATACTGCTTTGGAATTATCCGAGCGCTACCTCAACCATACTTGCTGGCCGGATAAGGCGATTGACGTGCTTGATGAGGCCGCCAGCCGCGTCGTGATGCTCTCACCAGCCGACCCCAAAGCCGCACAAAAACACGAAATCAAACAGACCATCGTCGAGATGCAGAAAACGAAAAACGCCCTGCTGAGCAAAGACGACTATGCCGGCGCCCTGGAAATCCACGAGCAGCTTGAACCGGCCATTAAGGCCTTGCAGGATTTAGACGACAAGCACCCACGACGTTTGCGCGTCACGGCAAAAAATATCCGCGATATCGTCGCTATGCGCACCAGCATCGACTCGGAACGGCTGCATCTGGGCGGCGAACCAATTTCCGAGAGCTTGTTTGCCAACCTGCGCACCGATGTCATCGGCCAAGACGAAGCGCTCAACCACCTTTGCCGTGCGATCCAGCGCGGCCACTCGCCCCTAAAAGACGCCCGCAAACCGATCGGCGCGTATCTGTTGCTTGGGCCATCCGGTGTCGGCAAAACTGCCACGGCCAAAATGCTCGCGAAACACCTCTTCGGCGATGAAAAAGCGCTGACGCGTTTAGACATGTCTGAATACGCCGAACGGTTTACATCCTCAAAGCTCATCGGCGCCCCGGCCGGCTATGTCGGTTACCAACAAAGCGGCGTGCTCACTAATGCGGTACGGCAGCGCCCTTTGTCCGTGGTGCTCTTTGACGAGGTGGAAAAAGCCCACCCCGACATCTTTAACCTGCTTTTACAGATTCTCGATGAAGGCAGCATGAGCGACGGCAGCGGACAGCGCGTGGATTTTCGCCACACGCTGATCGTGCTCACGTCGAATCTCGGCCTGGATGCCCTGGAGCACCGACTCGGTTTTGCTTCTGGCGACAACGTGTCGGAGCAAGCGATGCAAAAAGAATTCAGTTCCGCAGCAAAACAATATTTCCGCCAGGAACTGCTCAATCGCCTTGACGGCATCGTGCATTTTAAGCCCTTGGGCGTTGAAGCGAGAACCGCTATAATAAAGAGGCAGATCGAAGATGTGCAAAACCGCGTTCTGGCTCGCATCTCTTTGAAAGCACGGGACGAAGCAATCGCCTTTATCGCCGAGCGCGGTTACCGCGAAGATCAAGGCGTACGCTCGCTACAGCAAGCGATCCGCGACCACATCGAATTCCCCTTGAGCCAAAAGCTTTCGAGCTTCAAAAAAGGTTCAACCGTGACGCTAGCCGTGCGAAACAATTCCCTCGTCCTGGAATAAAAAACCGAAAAACATCTTTTATGAGGCAGTGGCATTGGCCGCAATGGGTTTTACTAATTGGTTCAATTCTTTTAGTCATCCTCGGCGGTGTAGTGGTTTATATATTGCTTACCCCAAGTGCGCTCGTCCCGCGCCCGACCCCGGAGCAACCGGGTCAACTCGGCGTTTTACCGACGCCGCAGCAAGGCCGCCCGACTTTCCCGCCAAGTGATATTGAACGCATCCCCTTGAGCCAAATCCAAGGTACGGACATTGACCAGGGCCCCGACCTTATTGCTCGCGGAGGTGTGACGCGATTAGACGCTGTCTCCCAATTTCCAGTAGATTTCATCACGACCGCATCAAATGGCTCAGATGTAAATTTCTACGATGCGGAAAGCAAACGTTTCTACCGCATTGATTCGGACGGCGTCATCAGCAAAATCGGGCAGCAGGTTTTCGCCGAGGTGCAGGAC
>CAYHTI010000166.1:0-2141 GCA_964359515.1 uncultured Gammaproteobacteria bacterium
TGGACCTGTCCGCCGTGATCTACCCAGGCGAAGCGCACCGGATCGTCCAGAACCTTGTCATCAACGCGATACAAGCCTGCACCTGGGGCTTGGGCAAGGTGACGGTGCGCCTGACGCAGGTCAGCCATTCCGAACACCTGCACAAGGCTGCTGTTCGGATCATCGTCAGCGACAATGGGGCGGGCATGGACCGCCACACCCTCGAGCGCATGCGCGATTACGGCTTCACCACCAAGCCCAATGGCTCGGGACTCGGGTTCTATACGGTGGACTTGCTCGTCAGTCGCCGTCACGGCTCGCTCGTGGTCGACTCACAGCTCGGCAAGGGAACGAGCATCACGATCGACCTCCCCAAATCCGAGATGGAGCACGCCCGCAGCGCGTGAACCACAACACAAGAGGGCCCTCGTCAGAGCGGCCCTCGCATTTTTTATCTGGCAATATTTTTAACGAACCTGCGGCAGCATTTGCTGCTCTTTTTGATAACGCTCCTTGTCGATGGTGCGGTCAAAACAAACTGTTCCAGCCTCATGTTCCCAAGTCTGCACGCCGACATAGGGGCCGTAGGCATAGGATGGATAGTATGGGTCTTTTATCGAAGGGCGTTCAGTTTCCTGCTTGTTTGAAAGCGCGAAGTTCGCGCACAAGCGGAACTGCTCTGGGCTTTTCATTTCGTAGGTATACGCAGCTCCAGTGCCAGGATCCATGGGCACGCGGAAGCCACGGATATCATCATTTAGCTGAGATAACTCGGTCGGTACCATGCGTTTATCAATCCAATAAGAGAAAACCTGCTCTTGGATATTTTGTAAGTTTTGAACACGAATTTCGTCAAAGCGGCGCAGACGTGCTTTCTGCGGCGAACCGATGACAAATAAACTGGTACCAATGGCAAGGCCGACAACCGCAATGATCGCGATGATAAAATATTTCATAGCTGGCGGATCGCTCGAGAGCGATCCCTACATTATTCAACTTTATATTTTTTTAAGTCCCACAGGTAGTAGCCAAAGATCGCCGAGGCTACAAAGATGATGTCTAATAGTTGCAAGAAAAAGCGGAGAGTCATCTGTCCATCCAACAAGCTGCGGACCAAAGCCACGGCCGTGAAGATGATGATGAGAGCAGCGACGAACAAGGTGAAGTACAACAACCATTTGCGCACCCACAAGTTGCGCTTGTTCTGGTCGGCCTTGTAGCTCTTCTGCAAAAGCCAGGCTGTCAACACGTAAACAGGAAACAAGATGATTAAAAACGACAAAGCCCCGCGGATGACATTATAAGCGCCTTCAGCGTAAAAATATTGGTCGAGCGGGTCCGGGATCCACAAATTGATAAGCTGGTAAATGACGGTCGTGAAGCTGATCGCGCTGGCGTAGAGAGCGACCATGGAGAGGAGGTGTAGGAAGAAGTCCTTGGGTGAAACGTGGGGCTTCACTTTTTGTTCGGTGTCCATATGATTAGGCAATGATTATGCAAAAATCATAACATAGGCGGCCACGGATTACACGGATTTTAAGGATTTCGCTGATTTTTTAAATACACGCCCCTACAAAATCCTCACAATACCTTTATTCGCGTCGACTTCAACGCGCATGCCGTCTTTCAATACTTTTGTGGCGATTTTTGTGCCGATGACACAGGGTGTGTTCATTTCGCGGGCTACGATGGCCGCGTGCGAAGTGACGCCGCCTTGGTCGGTAATAAAGGCCGCTGCTTTTTTCATAGCTGGCAACAAGTCTGGCTGCGTGCAAATGGAGACCAAAATATCACCGTCTTTGATTTTGGCAATTTCAGTGGGGTCATTAACGATTTTGACGATGCCGGTAGCCGAGCCACGACAGCCGCATTGGCCCTTGATTTCAGTCACTTGTTCAAAACGCTCTTGCTGGATGAGCTTGGCTAAATCCTGGGCGAGTGTGCCTGTATAGTATTTGCTCTCTTCCCCATCCGCGTAATAGACGGCAAACTCGCTGCGCGCTTGGATTTCAGAACGCTCGGGCATTGTTCGGTTCAACAAGCCAGCCTCGATTTCTTGCGGCAGCAAAAACCGCGTCTGTTTAAGGGTCAGGCCGAGACGGCGACCGATCTCTTCCAGGATGGGCGTCAATTTATACAAAGCAAAAATTTGCACATAACGG
>CAYHTI010000167.1:0-2129 GCA_964359515.1 uncultured Gammaproteobacteria bacterium
CTCGGTGATGCGATGCGCCATGCCGGCCAGTTGGTCGGGCGTCGGAAGGTCAGTCAGAAGCACGAGCTGCCCTACGCTTTGCACCACGAGAAGGATGTTGTTTAGATCGTGCAGGAGCCTGGCTACGTCCGCGACGTTTGCAGCTGGACAGCTTGAGCACAATGCGGGTGGAAGGTCGGCCGAATCCGGCCGACCTTCCTTTATGGGATCGATCATGACCTCATCCCCTTGGGCCGAAGCCCGCTAAAGAACTGTTTAGATTAGACTCTTTTGCTGAGGTTTTGTCTAGAGGTTTTTACAGCGCTTATCTTAGCGAAACTCCCGTGCTGTAGCGCAAAATGAGCACCTTGATTTACAATAGTTCTATGTTGTTGACATCGGACAAGTTGAAAGAACGGATGCGTCGAATTCGTCGTATGCTGCGAATGTTAAAGCGGCTGTTTCCTGATGCCGGCATGGTCTTGAATTATCAGAATGATTGGGAGCTCTTGGTGGCTGTCATCTTATCCGCGCAATGCACGGATAAGATGGTGAATAAAGTCACGGAGCGTTTATTCAAAAAGTATCCCACGCTGCAGGATTATGTGGATGCCAATCCAAAAGAATTTGAGCAGGATATCCGTTCAACTGGCTTTTACCGGAACAAGGCGAAAAATATCCTGGCAGCGGCGCGTATTATTCACGAAACATTTCATGGAAAAATTCCTTCGACCATGGCTGATATGCTGACGATTCCAGGAGTCGCCCGCAAAACAGCTAATGTCGTGCTCGGAAATGCGCATGGTGTCGTGGAGGGGATTGCGGTCGATACGCATGTGCGCCGCTTATGCCTTAAATTTGATTTGACAGATCACAAAGACCCGAAGAAGATAGAACAAGACCTCATGCGTATGGTCTCCAAAAAAGACTGGTTCCTCCTGACATATTTATTCATCGAATACGGTAGAAACATTTGTCCCGCCCGCAAGCATGCTTGCCAAGACCACCCATTAACCAAGCTTTATCCGAGCGCGGCCGACCAGTGGCCGATGTCAAAATAATGTATGTCCCATTTTGTCTGTCCAGGAGAGTGCCGTTACGTTTCTGATGAGCCGGGAATGTGTAAAGACGCGGAATGCCCGGATTTTGGTAAGCCATTAATCGCCTGCGATTGTCCTGATGGGCAGAGCCATCAGGTAGTTCGCGCTGCGTCTGAGGAAGAAGAACGAGAAAGCTAAAAAAGACGTGCCGATTTTGACTGACAATTCTTAAACATCTTCGGTGTGTATCGAGGATGGAAATCTAGGGGGAAGGAGAAGGCCATGGCGTTTCAGTGCCTGCCGCGCATCAGCGGTTTCCTGTTTGCTCTTTGTTTCGCTTTCGCTGTTGCCGGTTGCACGGACTCGGAGGTCAAAATCCTCCCCGTGGTCATCAACAACCTGGCCGCCAGCTCTCTTTTTTTATGCACAAGCCCATTTGACTGGCATGTTTAGCTAATTTTAGCCATAATATGCCATTTTTAGGATCTAGAAATTTCCCCAGGGGATATCTTTGACAAAACTTTAAATTTATGCTACCTTAGAGCGATTTCCCGGCCACAAACCGGGAGGTCTCGGTCTCGTGAGTTCATAGCTTACGCGATCAATCGGCCGGTGCGTAAAGACCGGCTGGCATCTCCAGAGTGAAGGAAACAAACAACCGACGTTTTGCCCTAACGGGCAGGGGAGCAGAGTCATGAAGAAGACGTTGCAGGCGACCACGCTGAGCGTGGCCGCCTTGTTCGTTTGCGCGGCCGCGGGCCTGATGGCCAGCGGCTGCAGCAAGGATAGCAAGACGCTCGTGGTCAACAGCACGGGCACGGGCGCCGCGACCCTGGTCCTGAAGGTCCAGGGATCCAACGTGGAGATCGGCTCGAGCTACGAGGTCACGAAGAACTCGACGACGACCTTCATCGCCGAGCTGCGCGAGGGCAACAGCACGCGCCAGCTCACGGCGAGCGAGCTCAACAACTCGCAGTCGCCCAACCCGTCCACCGTGGGCGCGTTCGGCGGCAACCTGACCTTCGTGAGCAACAGCGTCAACGGCAACGTCGACGTCACGCTCACGCTCGCCAGCAACAACACGGTGACCAAGACCGTGCAGCTGCGCGT
>CAYHTI010000168.1:0-2120 GCA_964359515.1 uncultured Gammaproteobacteria bacterium
TTTGGCTATTTCTTGTTCGTTCTCGCTTAGCTGCAAATGATTCACAATACTGATCAACTTTTCCACTGATGAGTCTGTCATTTCCGCGATATTCATTTCGCCGATGCTGACAGCTATGACCACAGGCTTAAGGCGCTTCCCTTCGCAAGCCGGGCAGCTTTTTTCCACCATGAATTTCATAATGGATTCGCGGTGGCTTTCGCTTTCCGTGGACTGCAAATAACGTTGCAACTGCGGAATCACGCCCTCAAACGTGCCGACATGCTTGTATTCGGAGCCCGTTCGCTCAGATTTAAAAAGGACTTCGAGCTTTTCATTTGAGCCGTACAAAATCATTTTCACGATTTCTGCAGGCATGTCATTGAACGGTGTATCCAATGTAAATCCGGCCTTTTTACCTAAAGCCTCGAGCATGTTCAAGCGCCAGGACTTGCCAGCACCTCGCCAAGGCACAATGGCGCCGTCATTTAACGAGAGTTCACGGTTCGACAAGATTAAATCGATGTCAAATTCCTGGGCGCTGCCAAGACCGTGGCAAGTCTCACAAGCGCCGAAGGGCGAGTTGAACGAAAAAAGACGTGGCTCTAGTTGCTCAACGCTAATGTGCCCTTGCGGACAAGACAAGTGTTGCGAAAACAGCTCCTCACGATCATCTTCGCCGAAAACAACAATAGCCAGGCCTTCAGCCGTGTTCAAAGCGACTTCAATAGCATCATTGACGCGCGTCCTCGTTTCCGGCAGGTTATCAACCTTCAATCGGTCAACCTGCACATCAATGAAGTGCTTTTTTTGCTTATCAAGCTTGATCGTCTCACTTAAGTCGTACAGCTTGCCGTTCACCCGCACACGGGCAAAACCATCCTGCCAAAGCCGTTTGAATAACTCCTGGTAGGTTCCTTTTTTGCCGCGGATTACTGGGGCGTAAACCTGGATTTTCGTCTCGGCGGGCTGCTGCAAGACTAATTGAGTAATGTCTTCCGCGGATTGCGATTTGATCGGGACGCCGCAAACGGGGCAATGCGGCCGGCCAACGCGTGCGAATAATAAACGCAGGTAATCGTAGATTTCGGTGATGGTTCCCACGGTTGAGCGCGGGTTTTTGGAGACGGACTTTTGCTCAATGGAAATAGCCGGACTTAAACCATGAATCGCGTCCACATCCGGTTTATCCATGACGCCTAAAAACTGGCGGGCATAGGCAGACAAAGACTCAACATAACGACGCTGGCCCTCGGCGTAAATCGTATCAAAAGCCAAAGAAGACTTGCCCGAACCGGACAAACCCGTGATGACGTTAAATTTATTCAGCGGAATTTTGACATCAATATTCTTGAGGTTGTGTTCCCGCGCGCCTTGGATAGAAAGGTATTCTTGTTCTTTTGGCATAGGAGCTTCTAGAGCATCTCATTATCTGGCAAATTATGCTTCTTTCGTAATGCACCGACTTGGTCACGCAATTCGATGGCCCGCTCAAAATCGAGGTTCTCAGCGGCAATCGCCATGGCTTTTTCCATTTCGATGATGGCCTCGGCCACATTATCGACATCCTTATAGATTTCCTTCAAGTCCCCTTCCAAAGACAAGCGCTCAGCAATATTTTTCTTGATCGACGTCGGAGTAATCCCGTGTTCCGTGTTGTATGTTTCCTGGATAGCGCGGCGGCGCAGGGTTTCACTGATAGCGCGCTTCATCGAATCAGTTTCCTTGGAAGCATAGAGGATAACGCGGCCACGTTCATTGCGGGCGGCGCGTCCGATGGTTTGGATCAAGGAGCGCTCATTGCGCAAGAAGCCTTCTTTGTCGGCGTCGAGGATCGCGACAAGCTCAACTTCGGGAATATCAAGACCTTCGCGCAAAAGGTTAATGCCGACGAGACAATCGAACTTTCCAAGGCGCAAGTCACGTAAAATCTCGGTGCGCTCAAAGGTGTCGATTTCACTGTGCAAATAACGGACGCGGATGCCGTTATTTGCCAAGTACTCAGCCAAGTCTTCAGCCATGCGCTTCGTAAGGGTGGTCACTAGAACCCGATTTTCTCGGCCGACGGTAGCCTTAATTTCCGTAAGAAGGTCCTCGATCTGACCCTCGGTTTTTCTGACATCAATGACCGGATCGAGCAA
>CAYHTI010000169.1:0-2120 GCA_964359515.1 uncultured Gammaproteobacteria bacterium
GCATTATCCTTACTGGCCTACGCGGGCAGCTTGTTCTGGAGCCTTTTGGGCGGGCGCAGGTTCCTTGGGGGACTGGGAATACTGATAGGCGGCGGTCACAACAAAAAACAAAATGGCAATAAAGGCCAATCCCATGATCAACAAAACAGCGATTTTGAAAATCTTTAGAAAAAGTTCTTCGAAATCTTTAATATCTTTAATTGGAACCATGGTGTTACCTCCTTTGGTTGAGTGTGCTGCTATAAGTCCATCGCCGAACGTGCCTTTATAGGTGTCGATTTTTTAGGTGCCTCTGCTTCCGGTGGCGACGGGCGGCTGGGGGCGTTGCTACCTTTTGCACTCGCCGCTTTCTCGGCCGCCAATCTATCCGCAGAGGTTTTTTCCGCCACGTAACGGTCAGCCGTGGCTTTCTGGACTGCCCTCTCTGCCGCAGAACGTTCAGCCGTAGCGCTCTTGGCGATTCTCTCGGCATCAATCCTTTCGGCAGTCGCTTTCTTGGCAGCGCGCTCGGCAGCTTGTCTTTCAGCCGCAGCTTTCTTGAAGGCGGCTTTTTTTGCGGCCTGCTCATCTGCTTCCTTTGCCGCAAAATCTTCTTCCCGGACATATATGGCGGCAGAACGGTTTGAGCCTGAACATGGTAAGACGGTGTTAAATCCCCGGAACTCCATTTTCCCTTCAGCAGATATCGGAAAATTACCTATCCTGTCGTAGGTGTGGGTCAGCTTAAGCAGGAAATCATTCTTTTCGACTCGAACATACTGAGAGTTGTCGTCGCCGAAGTTAATCAAAAGACCGCACGACACGCTATCTCCTTGACCTTTATCTCCTAGGCCTTTGAAATCAACGGTTATCTCTACCGGCAGTCCGATAGCGGTCTCCGACGGCTCGACACTTACGCCCGTCAACTCCAGCGCCGAAGCAGAAGAAAACATGAAGAAAAGAATCAAGAAATAGATGGGTGCCCATTTGCCGGAACGGCACGAAGAAAAAACAGAAAGACTTGAGGTCATTGTGAATCCCCTTTGAATAAATTTGCTGCTGGCGATAGTTCACGGCTGTACAGGAACCAACGGCACGCAACAATAACAACATAATCGCAACAAATCAATACGCATAGCGTATTGATTAAGCTATGCCTATACGGTATAGGTATTGGTTTAAGCCGCCTCTTTGCTCAAACATCCTTCACGTTAATCGTGGGGGAAAAATGTCTAAATCTAAGAAGTTCCTGGGAAAGCGCATCCGGCAGTTGAGGAAAAATAACGGCCTATCGCAAGAAAGTTTCGCAGAGTTAATTGGCATCGATCCGAACTCGGTGAGCAGGATCGAATGTGGCGTGCATTACCCCTCGCTGGATACACTGGAAAAAATTGCCACGATTTTGAAAATGGAGATGCGCGACCTATTTTTGTTCAATAACAAGGAAACCGCTGAAGAAATGCGCGACTTCCTCGTCCAAACCGCTTCCGAGATTAGTATTGAAAAACTCCGCGAAGTGGTGCGTGCTATCAGAAAAATTCTTTAATGGGGCCTCCAAAAATTCCGCGTTAATCTCTATGGGATCAATTCTCCGCCCCTTGGGGCGGGGTTCTTCATTCTGTAACTTTTTTAGCGGGAGGTGTACTACCAATCATCATGGATTCCGCAAAGCTACATCCGGCTACGCTCGCTGGACTTCTACGCCGACTGGTGCGTCTCCTGCAAGGAAATGGAGCGCTTCACCTTTGCCGATGCGTCCGTGCAGGCCAGACTCAAACCGGTGCTGCTGCTGCAAGCGGACGTCACCGCCAACAGCGAAGCCGACCAAGCACTGCTCAAACGCTTCGGTCTGTACGGCCCGCCCGCGATCCTGTTTTTCGATGCGCAGGGCAGGGAGTTGGGCGATTTTCGCGTGATGGGTTATCAGAATGCCGCGCGCTTTCTGCAATCGCTGCAAGCCGCCGGAATTTAAGGCCTTCTCAGCTATCTTCGTCAAACTACTAGACAATTCGCCCCAATTTACGGCAAACTGCGCGCATGAAAAGTATTCTTGTACTGCACGGACCCAATCTGAACCTGCTCGGCAGCCGCGAGCCGGATGTGTATGGGCGCGTCACGTTAGACGAAATTAACGCAAGTTT
>CAYHTI010000170.1:0-2078 GCA_964359515.1 uncultured Gammaproteobacteria bacterium
GCAACGATCTGCCGGGGGTGCGCGAATTGCGCAATCTCGGGCTGTCGCTCACCGACGCCGCCACGCCGATCAAGAACCTCATCATGCGCAGGGCGTCTGGGCTGGAAGGGGATTTGCCGAAGCTGGCCAAGCGGTCAACGGGTTAATACGCTTTTGGCCCGGTATGAGCTATATATGGTGGACCTGTCGCCAAAGTGGTATTTTGAAAATATGGCTACAATGATCAACGAATTGTTCCAGCGGGCACTGAGCCTGAAGGAAGACGAGCGGGCGGCTCTCGCCAGCCTGTTGCTCGAAAGCCTCGACACGGAAGTGGAGGAGGGGGTCGAAGCAGCCTGGCTGGAGGAGGTCGAACGCCGCATGGCGGAACTCGACTCCGGCGCCACCAAGGGTATCCCTTGGGAGGATGTAAAGGCGCGGCTCCTTCAAAACATGAATGCCCCGAAAAAAGCTTAGATTCCATCCCAAGGCTCTCGAAGAAGCGGAGACGGCCCATCGCTGGTATGCCGTGCGCAACCGGGTTGCGGCGCAGTCGTTTCTTTCCGAGTTGGACCACTCTGTCGGCCGGGTCGCGGAGTCGCCGGAACGCTGGCCGAAATATGGCCGTGGAGCAAGGCGCTACGTTTTTCCCAGATTTCCCTTCAGTCTGATCTATCGGATCAAGGGAGGCACCGTCGAGGTCGTCGCCATCGCGCACCACAAGCGGAAGCCGGGTTACTGGCGGTACCGCTGATGCATCATGCGCCGGGCGTTGGGGCAGAAGGGGGATTTGCCGAAGCTGGCCAGAAGAACAGCGGGTAAGTTGTTTTGAATTGGCGCGGAAAATCGTACCATTTGGGGCGTCGATATTTAAGGTAGACAATAAAAAACACCTCTCATGAAGTCATCTCGACGAAAAAGCGGAAACTCGGAAGAAGCTTCATGGCTCCGGACTTTCTACCAAGTTGCCCATTCCGATACGAGGTGGGCAAAGGAACAAGGATGGCGAGCGGTTAAATGGACTGTCTTGCTGTTTGGCGCTGCATTGGGAATCCAGAAATACCTTACTTCAAACGTACCGTCCATTGTCTTTCCGTTGATCGACATCGTCGTTTTATCGGTCGCAATTTTGTATCTCAGAGATCTTCACCATTGGATGGCAAGCACAAGCCGCACTACTGATAAAATCGAGGCTCGAATTCATCCCATATCCTCAATTTTGGAACGCCACAGGTCCAGCCATAATCACCTGTCATTTCTTGTTGTCCAGTATGCGGTTATCATCATTGCGTTCGTTTTAGTGGTACTAGCGCATTGCGACTTGCGCCCATGAGATTACCGGAATCTTTAACTAAAGTTTTTGGTAAGCCAGGCACAGCGCATCGCCAAGCGATCTATGTCTTGGCGTTCATAGTCGGGATAACTACTCTCGTCGCAGTAAGCGAAAGAATGACGTGGTATTGGTGGGCCATAACCTTCTTCTCCGCTCTGCTGCTTTTTCTAGTTCTCTTTCTGCAAGTGGGTGGCTGGAAGTTGTTCAAGTGCTACAGACATCTAATTCGTATCAGGGCGGCGATTGATCATGTCGCTATAACCGCTGGGGCAAGAGTAGATACAAAAGTAGGGGACTTTTCTGACAAACTCCATTGCTACTATTCATTTCCCGATGGCCAAGTAGTTGCTTTGTCAGTAAGTGAAAATGGCGTTTTAAACTTTCAACCACCACCACCCGAAAAAACGTCCGAAGCAATTGAAGCCTTTATCCAGAAAATTCGTGAGGTTCGTGGTTTCTAATTTTCTCCAATACGCGATGGACAAAGATTTCAAATATCTTGCTGACCGACCTGCCGAGCGAGCAGCAGAAACCGCTGATGTTCATGGTGCCAAGGATTACCGCGCCCGTCCGGCGCTGCGAAACCAGTGGTTCGCCATCATCGTAGCGATGCTGTTGTTCGTGTTATTCGTGTATCTCGGCCTGAAAGGGGCCATGGCTGGCGGTGGGACGAATGTGCAGATCGTGCTGGCGCTCATCGGCGTGCCACTGCTGGTGCTGGTCGCGGTGATTGTTTACCGTCGCCACGCGTGGACCTTCACCGTAC
>CAYHTI010000171.1:0-1984 GCA_964359515.1 uncultured Gammaproteobacteria bacterium
ATCCTCCTCACGGTCGACACGTTTGAGCTCAATGCTAAGAATTCCGACACATTGACCTTGCTCGTGGCGAATCGTGTCGTCGGGCGGGCGCACTTCGGCCTGCTTCGAGAAGATATGAAGTGATGGGCAGTGAGTAAGGACGGTTATGGTGGCGCTTCCCAGGTTATACGGCGTTAACGCCGCCTAATTTAAGTTGGGCGTCAAGTTGGCGCTACCTGTCGCCCAGATATTTCAGGCAATTTTTTACGTCAAAAGGAGAAGCAAAATGGAAACAGGAGTCCCAGCGCAATTCGTCGAACGCGGACAGACTACTTCTCACATGAAAACAAATGGAGGTTTTATGCGCAGCCTGAATCTGTTGGCCGTGATAGCGATGGCGCTCGCCTTTGCGTTTCCCGCTTACGCGGAAACGCCATTTTCAGACAAAGATTTTGCTGCATACAGCGGTGGTGGAAAGGCATCGTTGGAAGGGGAGGCATTTGTAAAAACAGAAAATGGAGAAGTCAGAAATTGTAGTGGCGAATCTGTCTTTTTGGCTCCTTATACGCCATTTGACATGGATGTGATCACAGCTTTCTTCTTTCATATTGACCTCGCCCTGAAGAAAGCAGGTCCTGCGGCGCCATATTGGCGCGAATCAAGTTGTGACTCGCAGGGTAAGTTCACATTCGAAGATATTCCTGCAGGAACTTGGATTGCCATCACAATAGTGCGGTGGGGTAATAGCAGCCATACTGAGGGCGGGCAACTTGCAAAGAAAGTCGATCTGCGTTCTGGAAAAAACAGAATCGTTATGAATATGAAGAATCTTAAGAATCCGATGTTCGGCTTCGATCTCAAGTAAATTGCTGACAGGCAACGGTTTCCGCTCGTCGCACTTGACGAAGAGGCTAGGGGCTGATGTTCTCTTAGCGGCTGGGCGCATCGAAAGTAATACACCTCTGTCATTTATACCGGTGACGCCCAACCCATCCATTAACCCGGACTGGCGCGATAAGGCCGCGCCAGCCGGTTATGTCAAACGTTAGACGTCTTCGAAAAATGGCCCAGCAACTGTCTCACGCAGAGCAATACAAGATGCTTCGCGAGGAGATCATGTGGCTGATGCGCGAGATATATCGTACAGAGTGGATCGCCGCTGTAGCTGTTGGAGCGATCTACACCTGGCTCGTACTGCATAGGGACAACGTTCCAACGCTTCTATGGTTCCTGCCACCATTCGTAATACTGCTAGCCGCGCTTCGTTGCTTCACCCTGGCAACTGGAATCCGCACAATTGCAGGGTATCTCCGCCGCATCGAAGAAGCTACGTTTATTGGCAGCGACAAGCTACCCGGCTGGGAGCGTTACCTGAGCCTTCGTCCTCAGCGCGCATTCACGGTTGCTGCTAACGTATTCACAGGCATCATGTGGATCGTTGTGATGGGCGCATCTGTAGCGCTTTCATGGATTCTGTCGCAATGGGGCCCGACTGCACTATGAAGACGTCTAACTTCAGTTGGAGCGGACGCGTATCAGCGTCGGTCGTATGCCTGTAACGGTGTCGCTGTCCACGCGGCGTCGCGCGCGCCGCTCAACAAGACGGGTAGTGCCATTGGTGTCAGGAGCCTTTTAAGAAGGGCGGCCAACCTCCTTGACAACAGCCTGATACTCCTCGATAGCGGAGTAAATATTGTCGAGCGCTTCATGCTTGGTGTGTCCCTGCGACCAACAACCGGGTAGGTTCGGACAGTAAACGCTGTAGCCTTCCTCAGTTAGAACCAAAACTGCTTTGTGGTTCACCGGCATTAATCCTGTAAATCCTGAAAAATCCTGTGAATCCTGTCTATCTCAAGATTTATACAGATGTTCCCGCGACCACGGGAGCTTGTTATCGGTGCCGCGCGCGAAGACGACCTGGAACAGTTGTAGCGAGCCGGTATTGAAAGTGGCGATGGAGCCGGACTCGCTACGTCGGCGCTGACGCGCCGCCGCGCCTGAACCC
>CAYHTI010000172.1:0-1978 GCA_964359515.1 uncultured Gammaproteobacteria bacterium
AGTTCGTAAAAAATCGCGCAGGTCGCCACGATAAAAACCGAGGCCAGTAACATGGGCCCCGGTTTTTGTTTTTGGATGTCAGCTGGGTGGTTCATGTTTTTCTAAACGCCGTGTACCGAGGAAGCGACGATAATGGAGATGCCGATTATGACGGCTGCCATGACGATCGCGACGGACATGTTATTTTTCTCCGTGATATACGTATGCAGTTTGCCTGGCGTGAACATGTCGATAATGCCAAAGACAATGGCGCCAATGGCGACACCTAAGACGGCATAAACGATGGTTGAAACAATGGCCGCGCTTGAAAGTCCTTCGAACATAAAAGTGTGGTTAATAGTAGAGAGTTATTTACCGGATCCGGGTCCTCCGCCGCGCAAGATTCGCGAACGCAAGAGGGAGCGGTGTGTTGATGGGCAGCGGCCAAAAGAGTCCTTTTCGACTTCCGCGCAATTCCCGTATGACTCTTGTACGAACTTCAGCATGGTAGCGTCGCGTTCTCCCTTAATACTGAGATCTATGCGCGCTCCAATGACGGGCATGGCGATGGCAAACCCAGCGAGGGCCAGCCAGAGCAGACGGCTTAGGTTAGTCATAGGGTCCGTCTTTTCATAAGGAAGTAAAGGTAGGCTATTCCGAACAGCAGGGTAGAAATGATCACATATCTTAACAGGATGGGGTTTTTGTACACATTCAGCTGGAGATAGGTATAGTCGGGAATTGCGGGGTTAGCAAGCACCTGCACGCGGTAACTGCCGGGCTGCTGCAAGCGGAATAAATAGCGGGTTTCATAATGGCCTTCGGTCCATGGGCCCTCAGAGTCACGGCCTGATTCTTGCCAGTGCTCGCCGTCTACTTCGCCCAGGATTTCATCATCGGTGCCCAAGAGACGGAGCAGGATTTCATTGGAACCGTCGGCGCCATAATTGCTTTTGATGACAAAATCATACACCGCGCGTTTGTCGTCAAGCTGGAATGGGCCGAAAACCATGCCGCTCTCAAGGTCATAGCCCCGCCGTGCTTGCGAATAAACGTTTTGGCCGGCGTGCAGGTAAAAAAAGATAAAACCTGCCGCGAGGCCGGCCCAAAAGAGCCATTCAAAAACTTTGCCCCAGAGGGCGTATTCATTCCTGCTAGCGGCCTTGCTTTGAAAAGATCGGGCCATTTCCGTTTCACCGAACGCTTTCATGATTTGTTCGCGCGTCCATTCATGCTCTTCAAAAAACCAGATATTTTCCAGTGTGCCATCGTCCTTGTTTTCCCATTCGCAGGAATACAGCTTGCCGTTTTCGCGGAAGTCGGTGAAAAAGAACTCTTCATCAACTATCTCCTCGTCAGGATTTTCACCTTCAAGGAACAAGACGGTGCTTTTACCTTTTTCCAAAACGCCATCCTTGCTGCCCGTCCCAAACAAGGACGCAGCTGGCCGTTTGGTCGGAATCTCCTTATTGGCGCGCTCGATGGACTGGGATAGGGTAAAAGGCCATTCTCGATCCGCATACTCCGATAAGTAGACTTGGTTGCCGCGGCCATCTTGCAAGATCCATTCATCCACGATGTAGTTCGGCTCTTTGGCGTACTGGCTATCTTCCCAATCCCATTCGCGAACGTCCGTGGTTTCTGAACGTACGCGCCCCACGACGCGGTACGTCGAGCCATTGATCGTCGCTGTCCGGTCAAGCCGGATGAACGAGAGGGGCGGAAAGGATGGTGTTGAGGTATTCATGGTGTACTTTAGTATCCAGAACGTACCATACCGACCGCCAAACCTCAACAAAAACACCCCTGTACCAAGCCATCGCTTCGGTACAGGGGTGTTTTGATCGCTCGTTAGTTACTCCACGCTTTCAAATACTTTGGCAAAGACGTTCGGGTACTTGTCAGCCAGTTCAGCAAGCACCTTGCGGTCCAAGGCGACATTGGCCTTTTTGAGCTGGTTCATGAAGACGCTGTATTTGCCGCCCATGGCGCGCACGCC
>CAYHTI010000173.1:0-1966 GCA_964359515.1 uncultured Gammaproteobacteria bacterium
GGTCCCCGCTAGACGTGACCCATGCCGGGATGGGAACCTTGGGCGCTGGCGCCATGATCATCTACTTCGGCGCACGGCAGCAAGACCGGCACCAGCGCATCCTTAAGGACCCCGAAGGCGGCCTGAAGCTCTCCGACGTGAAGTGGAGCTTCCTCATCTGCGTCCTGTGGGCATTGATCGGCTGCATTACTGGTAACATGCTCATCGGCTTCCCTGCCATCGGCGTCTGGGTAGGACTGCTTGTGGGATCATTCATGGTGGATCACCGTGAAATGCCCTTCGCCTATGCCGGGCATATCGTGAAAGAGACCATCTTCATCCTGTCTCTGGTGGCCATGGCCAGCCTCATGCCAGTCAAGGACCTACCGCCAGCCTCGGAGGTCACGGCTTTCGCTCTCGGCTTTGTCAGCGCGGTGTTCGATAACATTCCGTTGACTAAGCTCTGCCTGGCGCAAGGGGGCTATGACTGGGGTGTCCTCGCCTATGCCGTGGGCTTTGGCGGATCCATGCTCTGGTTTGGCTCCAGCGCAGGGGTGGCCATCTGCTCGGAGTTCAAGGAAGCCAAGGATGTCGGCGCCTGGCTCAAGCAAGGCTGGTTCGTCCCGGTCGGCTATATCCTTGGTTTCTGGCTGATGGTAGGGACGGTCGGCTGGCATCCGCATGAGCCGCATCGCGACAAGGCCGCAGACGGTCACGGCGCCGCTGCCGTGACCAGCGAAACACCCCTCCCGCACTAATCCTGCGACGGACCATGCGTCCAATGTCCCTCCACCTGTCTTCGCGACGGGTGGGGGGCGTTTTTTTGACAAAGTTATGCGTAAAAACGTACGCTGAATACGTAAGTCATTGCAAATAAGTTCTGGATTCCCCCGCACGCTTAGAAGCTGCTGGGGAATGACATGGTGTTTTATGAAACCTCGCATCCTTTCCGGCGTTGCTCCTAGTGGCAATATCCATATCGGCAATTATATCGGCGCGCTTAAACAATGGGTGCAGCTGCAAGACCAGTACGACAACTTTTTTTGCGTAGTTGACCACCATGCCATCACTGTCCGCCAAAATCCAGCTGACTTGCGCGCTAAATCGTTAGAGGTCGCGAAACTCTATTTCGCTTGCGGGATTGACCCAGAAAAATCAGCCGTGTTCATCCAATCTCATGTACCGGCCCATACCGAACTCAGCTGGATCCTTTCGACGATCACGCGCGTCAATGAAATGGAACGCATGACGCAGTTCAAAGAAAAGTCCGCCAAGAACGCTAAGAACGTGAACATCGGCTTGATGACCTACCCTATTTTAATGGCGGCCGATATTTTACTTTATAAAACGAACCTCGTGCCGGTTGGAGAAGACCAAACCCAGCATTTGGAATTTGCCCGCGGCATTGCTGAACGTTTCAACCGTGAATTTGCGGAACTCTTCACGATTCCAGAACAATTTACGCCGCCGCAAGGAGCACGCATCATGTCTTTAGCCGATCCCCTTTCTAAGATGAGCAAGAGTGATAAGAAAGTGGTCGCCACAATTGGCTTACTCGATGAACCAGACGTTATCAAAAAGAAAATCGCCAAAGCGGTGACGGATTCCGGCAGCACGATTGAATACAGCGACGAAAAACCCGCGCTGAAAAACCTGCTCACGATCTACAGCGCTTGTAGCGGCCAATCCATCAAGGATATCGTGAAGCATTATGATGGAACAGGCTACAAATTATTTAAGGAAGGCCTCTCCAAGGTCGTGATCGAACATTTGCGCCCGATTCAGGAACGTTATCGTAAACTTGACGCCGATCCATCACTCTTCCACGCCCTCCTTTCCCAAGGGGCCGAAAAAGCGAACCTGGTCGCTACCGCCACCCTGCGCAATGTGAAGGATGCGGTCGGGTACGCGTTGTTGTAGCAGATAGCAAGGAGCAAAGAACATGTGGAAATTATCACATAGAAACAAAACGATTCTTTGCTTTTTG
>CAYHTI010000174.1:0-1965 GCA_964359515.1 uncultured Gammaproteobacteria bacterium
GCATGTATACTTTGCTCGCCTTTTTACTTATGGCCGGAGCATACTTTCTGACAAAATCTTGGGAAAACCGATCATCCCATGACCGCTTTTTCTACGGGCTGTTCGTCTTAGCCGCCCTGCTCACCCACTATGTCGGTTTTATCTTTGTGCTGGGCTTCGTCTTAGCTGATTTTTGGCAATTGTGGAGCATTCACCCGTCGCGAAAGGCGATCAAGACCCTGCTCAAGGACGCCGCGCAAGCTTATGCCGTGCCATTCCTGGGCGGCTTGCTTTGGCTGCCGGTCTTTATCAAACAAGTGCAAAACCAACCAAGCTTAGGCTGGGTCCCGACCGCCCCCTTAAGCCATTTGCCTGAGTCCCTCCATATTTTCTTATTAGGCGCCCCAGTTGGCGTGCACGGCATTCCGCCAGCCCTTGGTTACCGTGTCGAATGGCTGACCGTGCCAACCGTAGCTTTAGTCCTTACCGTGGCGATCACCACTTTGATCGTATACTTAGTAATTGAAAAAAAGTTCGATCGCAATCTTTCCTTCCTGGCCTTCATGACTTTTTTCCCGCTGCTCCTGACCTGGGCTTTGCAATTCGTGAACATGCAGCTGTATGTCGAGCGTTTTTTAAGCGGCACCGCCCTTTTCCTCTGCCTCTTCCTAGTATTGGCGTTCACCCATCTGCCGAAACGAAACCTGCTTGTGATGTTTGCCGGCGTCTATGCTTTTCTGGTTGTGCTCGTCCAGCCATGGACCTATCGCAACACCTTCCCCGCGCTAGCTGAAACAGCCAGACAGGTTTCAAGCGGCCAGAGCGTCGTTGTCAGCAGCCCGTTTGACTTTACGGTCGTAAGATTTTACCTTGGGGAGAAAGATAAGCACGCTTTGCGCTTCTATCATATCGACCAGCCTGAAGAATCCCTAGCAAAATGGGCTCTTATAGATGAACAAGACCAAATCATGCAACTACCGACGACAGCGCACTTGGTTATCACGCCAGAACCGTATAAATTCAACGGCTACGAAACGGTTGCACAAGTAAACCAGTTCAGCGTACTAAAGAAGTAAGGAATCTCTTGTGATCAAAGCATGGCTCCAGCGTGACGGTAAAACCTTCCTCAAATACGCACTTGTCGGTGTCAGCGGCACCATCATCGACGTGGTCGGATTCACGGCGCTTATTTCGCTGACATCGCTTAACAGGTTTATCGCCGCGAGCCTCTCTTTCGTCGCAGCCGTGATCAACAACTACAGCTGGAACAGGATTTGGACCTTCCAAGACCATGTCCACGAGATCAAAAAACAGTTCCCCAAGTTTTTCGTTGTTTCCGTTGTCGGACTCCTCCTCAACCTGCTCTTCCTATGGCTGATCGCGCTGATCATTGCCAACGTACTCACAGCTATTGGATTCATACCGATGGTCGAGGCCATGCCAACATGGGGACAGACGCTGGCTAAACTTGGGGCCTCGGCTTGTGTGCTCACTTACAACTTCCTGGCGAATCGCTATTGGACGTTTAAACGGACTTAACCTCCCCTCTGTGCATTTATCCATCATCATTCCCTGCTTCAACGAAGAAACCCGCCTGCCGGGAACGCTTCAATCTGTAGCCGAGTACTTAACCACCTATCCGCATGATTGCGAGGTGATTGTCGTCGATGACGGCAGCGCTGACCGCACAAAACTGGCGGCCGAAGCCTTTGGCAACAAGATTAAAAACCTACGCGTGCTGCGTTTTGAACAAAATGGCGGCAAAGGACATGCCGTTAAAAACGGCATGCTTGCGGCGCGTGGTGACTATGTCATCTTCATGGATGCGGACAATGCTACACCTATCGGTGAAATTGAAAAACTCATGCCTTATGCGGTCGATGCGGAAGTCGTCATTGGCTCGCGTCATCTCAAAACCAGTAATGTAGTGATCAAACAGCCGTGGTATCGCATCATTATCAGCCGCATTGGAAATGTGCTGATCCA
>CAYHTI010000175.1:0-1931 GCA_964359515.1 uncultured Gammaproteobacteria bacterium
CATCGGGCTTGCGACGGAAGAAGACCGCGTTCTGCGAGGGGATCTGCTGGTCCGCGGCGAGGATGCCGAGCGGCACGTTGTTGCGCGTGTTGCCGACGTACGGGTTGTTCGCCGGGCAGGTGGTGCACCCAGCGACCGAAGCGAGGATCAGCGCGATGCCGATGAGACGGATCATGAATCTCTCCTTGTATTGCGCTTCCGGTAGCGCGGTGGTTTTCCGGCGGCTATGTTTATATTAAAACACAGTCGTTGAAAAACGACGTATAAATATAACAAATCCCTGACATTTTGTCAAGGATTTGGCTAAAATCAGCTGGATTATTAGGCTTTAGCTTCGGTCTCCGCTCCAGCCTCTGCCTTCTTTTTACTGCCTTTGCCCTTCGCTTTAGTCACTTTCGGCTCTGCGGTTTTCTTGCCGCGACCACCCCAGGCTCGTTTAGGCGCATGGCGTTTCTTCTCAAGCATCTCAATAGCTTCGTCACGGGTCACTTCTTTCGGGTCGGTTTTCTTTGGTACGGTGACATTTGTTTTGCCGTCCGTGATATAGGGTCCGAAGCGACCGTTCTTTACGACGATCGTACCCTGGCTGTTAGGGTCAATGCCGAGTTCGGCGATTGGCTCAAGCATTTTCTTTTTTAGTTCAGCGGCCTTCGTGAACACTTCTTCCACCTGGTTTTCCGTAATCGTGAGCGGGCTGAATCCTTCTGGTAAAGACACGCTGATTTTGCCGGCCTTCATGTAAGGGCCGTAAGGGCCAATTTGTACCGTGATCGGTTCACCTTCGGCCGTCTTGCCGATTTCACGCGGCAGTTTGAGCAGTTCAAGCGCATCGGCCATGGTTACGCTTTCCATGGTCATGCCTTTCAGTAAGGACACGCTCTTGGGGCGGTTCTGTTTGGCCTTCCGATCTTCTTCCGCCCATTCCCCAAGTTGCACATAAGGGCCAAAGCGTCCGGTTTTGATGAGCACATCTTTGCCTGAAGCCGGGTCTTTACCAAGATTGCGTTCAGGGACAACATCTTCGCGCGTTAAGTCTTTGCTTTTTTCGTTCACGTTTTTGATGAAAGGGCCGTAGAAGGTACGCAGCATGGGCACCCATTCCACTTTGCCTTCCGCCACTTCATCGAGCGTGTTTTCCATGGTGGCCGTAAAAGCGAAGTCCACGACATCGCTAAAATGCTTCACCAACATATCGGTGACGATCATGGCCGTCTCGGTCGGGAAGAGCTTTTTGTTGTCGTCGCGATCAACGTAGCCGCGGTCAATCACCGTGCTGATGGTCGGTGCGTATGTTGAAGGGCGGCCAATGCCGTGTTCTTCCAATGCTTTGACCAAGGTGGCATCTGAGTAGCGGGCCGGTGGCTCAGTAAAGTGCTGCAGGCCATTGATGTCTTTGATGTTGATAGCGTCGCCCTTAGCCATGACAGGCAAAATCTTTTCTTGCGCGCTCTTATAAACTTTCATGAAGCCGTCAAAAACGACGATGCTGCCATTGGCGCGTAAAATATTGTTGCCGGCTTTGATATCGACAGCTGTGCGCTCGATCGTGGCGATCGGCATCTGGCTGGCCACGGTGCGGCGCCAAATGAGGTTGTAGAGCTTCCATTGGCCTGGCTCGAGCTCGGCCTTGAGCGAGTCGGGCGTGGCAGCCACGTCGGTGGGGCGAATAGCCTCATGGGCTTCCTGGGCGCCTTTCGCGGTTGTCTTGTAACGCACTGCGCCTGTGGCGTACTCCTGACCATAAGCCTGCAGCAAGAAAGACTGAGTTTCAGTCAAAAACTTTTCGGCCAGGTTGATGGAGTCCGTACGCATATAAGTGATGCGGCCGGTTTCGTAGAGCTTTTGTGCCAAGGTCATGGTCTGTTTGGCGCTGAAACCCAAGGTGTTGTTGGCGTCCTGCTGTAAGGCTGAAGTCTTGAGCGGCGTGGGCG
>CAYHTI010000176.1:0-1914 GCA_964359515.1 uncultured Gammaproteobacteria bacterium
ATACAATGATACAACTATACATTTAAAAGGAACTTATTTTTACGCAGGGCCTTAGATTCGAAAATCAGCGAATGCGTTCAAGCGCCCGCGAGCGGCAACTATTGTTGTCAATCATGGACGTTGGGATAAAGGACGCTTTATCAGGTGTTAGCAATGCTAGCGGCAAAAACATTTTATTAGATGGATTCAAGCGCCTTCGTTGCGCCCAAAAGATAGGTTTGCAGATCGTTCCGTTTCAAAGTCTTGGTAACGATGAAGCCACGGCGATTATCAATATGCTTCGCAAGGCCAGCCAGACGGCGATGAGTTTTATTGAGCAAGCGACTTTTGTTGAAGAGCTGCGAGCAACTCACGGCTTGTCTGTTAGCGAAATTGCAAGGCGTCTTGAGCGGAGCAGTGCTTGGGTCAGCGTTCGAATACAAAGTTTTTCACAGATGAGTAAAACGACAAGGGAAGCTATCATGGTAGGAATGTTTCCAGCATACTCGTATCTTTACACACTGCTTCCGTTTAGGCGCCTAAACCAAAGCGGTGCAAAAGCCGAGATTGATGAATTTGTGTGTTTGGTGGCAGGCAAGGGGCTGGGCACGCGAGATATCGAAATGCTCGCATCGGGATTTTTCCGTGATGGCGACGAGATGAAAAAACAATTTCGTAATGGTGATCTTTCCTGGATACTGGAGAGCATGCGTAAGCGTGAGGTGGACAGTCGGTCGGCAGAGCTTTCTGAGGTTGAAAACCGCTGTGTGCGGGATCTTGAAATCATCAGTGGCTGCATGGGTCGTCTCGGCATGAAGCTACCCGGCGTTGATGCCTCAAAACCGGTGTTTGCGGCGCGAGCGGATCTTTTGGCTGACCAAATCTTAAGCAAGGTAACTCCATTTACAAAAATGTTAAAGGAATTTTATGATAGATGCCGACAAGAGAAAAGCAATTCATCTTCTCAAAAATGAGGGGATGAGCCTTGGTGCAATCTCTCGCCAGTTGCACGTATCGATGGGGACGGTTCGCGACATCGTGAAATCCGGTGGAATCCCTAAGGTGATCGAGCGAAGCGATCGCAAGGATGTTTCGGAAGAACTTCTCAAGAAGTTATTTTCTGAATGCCAAGGATATGTTCAGCGAATCCACGAGCGCCTTAAAGATGAGAACAAGATAGAGATTGGCTACTCAACGCTCATACGCCTAGTTCGTTCCTATGGCTTGGTCGAGTCAGCACCTCAAAGGCGCGACGCTCAAGTTCCCGATGAGCCCGGGATTGAAATGCAACACGACACTTCACCTTATAAGTTGCCAATCAGTGGGCAGAACATGAATATCGTTGGATCAAGTCTTTATCTTCGCTACTGCAAGCGACGTTTTGTTAAATTTTATCCATCGTTCAAACGTTTTGAGATGAAATGTTTTTTCCATGAGGCACTGGACCACTTTGGTTTTTCTGCAAGGGACTGTATTATAGATAACACCAACCTTGCGGTTCTTCGTGGTTCAGGCAAGAAGGCCGTGATGGTGCCGGAGATGATCGCGTTTTCCGATCAATACGGATTTACATGGTTCGCGCACGAGATCAAGCATTCGGATCGAAAGGGCGGAATTGAAAGTGGATTTTGGTTTATTGAGACCAATTTTTTTCCTGGCAGAACATTTTCGAGGCTCGAAGACCTCAACGCGCAGGCGTTTGAGTGGGCGACGAAAAGAATCCCTCTTCGTCCGCACAAGAAAACGAGACTGATACCGGCGGAGCTGTTTGAGCTGGAAAAGCCCTATTTGAAAAAGATCACAGCATACGTATCACCGCCAGTTGTTGAGCATGCGCGGGGTACGGATCAGTATGGATACGCCTCTTTTGATGGTAATTTTTTTTGGGTTCCGGGCGAGGGGCGCCCCGAAGTTAAGCTGTTAGAGTTCGCGGAT
>CAYHTI010000177.1:0-1901 GCA_964359515.1 uncultured Gammaproteobacteria bacterium
CTGTTTTGCGTCCCCCAAAAGTTGCGAGCGCTCGGTAACCGACACTTGCGCTAAACGGCTTTGGTCATGCGTACGCGAAAGCCACAGGCCACCGAAAATCGCGTTTAAAAAAACAAACAAGATGATCGCCAGCACGGTCAGCTTCGCAAAAACTCGCACGACAGCCATTCTCGCCTGTCCTCGGTAGACCGCAATACCTGAAACAATGATAAGGGTGAGACCGACGGCAAAACCAAGCCAGGCAGAGCGTGAAAATGTCAGCAATAGGCCGATAAAAGAAAGGAGGAAGGCGATAAAGCTGCCAAGGTCGCGATTACGAAATGATTGCATTTGCGGTTTTTGCACGGATTCCCACTTGCCATACCACGGCACCATGCGAACAGCATTCTGGAAATAAGAACCGAGGGACATGAGCGTGGCTATAGAAAGGAATCCACCCAGCATATTGGGGTGCGGCAAGCTTCCATAAGCGCGCAGCCAGCGTTCATCGGCGTATTCAATCACGGATACGCCAAGATCCTGGGGGTTTTGTGCCGACATACCGAGCCAAGTGCTGGCCGCTATGTCCTGCTGGAGGAATTGCACAATGGCCCAAACGCTTTGTACGCAAGCACTGGCAAAAAACGCAGCAAGAATCCGTCCTCGACGGACGGGATTGTGACTGAGCATGACCAAAACAAGAAATGCCTGAGACAAGCGGAAGAGCTTGTCATAACCGGCATCCGTGTGGGGCGACCAAAGCAAGCTGATCGCGCTATAAACAAACACGATAGCCATAGCCAAGACAGCACCGCGTAGCCACTTCGACTTCAATAACTCTTGAATTTGCGCCCTTTGGCCTCGCACCCAAACGATCCAAACTCCCAGCAAATCAAAAAACAAAAGATCCGTGGCGTACAAGGACTTATCGCCGTAAAACGGCTCGGTCAGTGAGTATTTCAGGAAAATAAAGCGAGCCTGCCAAGGGAGGAGAAAGATGTAGAGAGGTAGTAGCCAGTTGAGTAAGCGCGCAATCATAATTGATTCAACTTGTTATTCCGATATTTTTTGTCATTCCGACCGAAGCGAAGCGCAGTGGAGGAATCCCTTTTCTTACGAGATAGTCCCTCTCAAGGGATGAGATCCCTCCGCTACGGACTGAGTACCGTCCTACGGTCGGGATGACAAGAGACTAGGTAAACCGTTTGCCCCACTCCTGCCGATAAAACTCACGCCGATCGTTCGTATGGAATTTTAACATGGCATCATTGATGACAACATGGCCATCTCCCCGCTTGGCAGCCTCGACCACGGACGCGGGAAAGTGTCGAAACTGTAATCGCTTAAGGACTCGTGCGAGCGGCCTTAGAAGCGCGGCAAGGCAAACAAGCTTCAGGCGCAAGATACGCCACACCAAACCCGTCGTTTGCGCCTGCCACAATGAAGACGATGGGACTTCATCGTTACGCTGAGACATGATCAGGGCTTCATTCCGCCGTTGCGTCTCAGCTATCAACTTATCAGGATCGTGAACAGGCAAAAGCGAAGTGAGCCAATAAGACAAATAGATGTCCTCGCCTTTTAAAACGACGGAGGAGAGATCCAAGTTATCAGATGCAACAAAAAAACTAAGACAAATCGTGCCATGCTCGCGTCCAGGTCTCGGCCGCTTACCAAACAAAGCGAGTAAGCCGGCCAACACAAAACGTGTCACCCACAACCGTCCAGGCTTAACGACGATGAAGAGGTCAATATCACTTTCGGGTCCAGCATTCAGGAAAGCAAGGTTATTGCAGACGGCAATTGCGCGCACATCTGGCCAGGCAGCAAGCAAAGAAAACCAACGGCGGTTACGTCGCAGCATTTCCATGGCAGCGGCTTGGCGCATCTTGCGATTTTTCACAAAATAACGGCCGCGCCCC
>CAYHTI010000178.1:0-1896 GCA_964359515.1 uncultured Gammaproteobacteria bacterium
GTCTCCGCAACTTATTAGTGTGCGGAGATCCCTTCGGGACGCGGGAATGACACATACAAAAAATCTCCGGGTTATCCGGAGATTTTTTATTCATCGTGCGCTGGAGATAAAAGCATGGATTACCTTCAATGCAGGAGGAACAATTTATTGGAGAAGTGAGAGGCTGCCTTGCCCTTTGCGACGAATCGCTCAGGACGGCCAATGGCATGAGGCAACCTCTCAGCTTCTTTGGTGTACACGCACGCTGTTTTACCTACCCGGTAAAGGCGTGCTGACCGACAAGGCCGTACTCCATCAAAGCCATACCGTGGGGAACTTCACTTGATTGGCATTTGATACCAACCAAGTGAAGGTCCCCGCACGGCAATCTTATTAATCTCGCCTGCAAACGTTTTTACAGCCAGGCGAAACGATAGACGTACCAGATCGGTGAAAGCGCAGACACAAGTGGTGTTACCAGACAAAACCGGTTACACATTTCGCGAATTCTTCCATTCCATCCTAGTTTGAAGTTCATCTTTGCCCTATGAACTTCGTACCGGGTTAGAGGGCAGGAAAGAAAACATGTTGACGTCTGCCTATTTGGCCGGCCTATTTGCTATAAACCGGCAAATCAACTTAACAGGAATAGCTGATTTTGTCAACCATTCTTGTCAAATGTTGGATTAATCTCTATAAATGTAGCTAAAGTTAGCAAATTGTAATACATTTTACCGTGCCAATTTATCTCAACAAAAAAAGGTCCCGTATGGGACCTTTTTTCTCTGTCACCGTGCTTAAGCCACGAGTTTACGTAATTTTTTTTGAAGATCAGCTGCGGCTAGTTCAGCACCATCCGCAATCTCGCTATTCTTTGCATGCTCCGCCCTTTCCATCTCACGGCGAATAGAATCTTTTAACTTCCAAATCTGTTTAAGCTTCTCTTGCAGAGCTTGTTTCTCTTCAACCTTTCGATCGCTGAAGGAAAGACGGCCAATAATTTGGTCTAAAACGGCATCGTCGGCTTTGTGAAGCCCTTTTTCTACGGCAAGAGCCTTGTCGATTTCTTTAGCGGCATCTTTCACCAACTCAGCATCAGAGCGATAGGCTTTTTCATCCCCCGCCATGATTTGATCCGCCAATCCCGTATAAAATCTTTCACTGTTTCTCGCTTTGCCGGCACCTTCCACCTGAGAAGGCTTCATGGGTGCAGCTGATCTTTCTGGCGCAGGAGCGGGAGTTTGAGCACGTTTTGCGGCCTCATAATCTCTTTTGGTCATCCTTTGCGTTGGTTGTTCGGCTGGCATATTTGTTGTCACTATATTTTAAAAAGTCGCGGGGAGACGGATCGGTTATCCGTGTCCCCGCTTCTGGGCAAAGTACTGCAGCGCGCGCTGCCGCATCACTTCGTCGTGCTGAGCCCCGCCCTCAAGCTCATCGGCGAGCCTAGCCTCTTGCGCGGCCTTCCGCTTGAAAGCCTCGCCCAACTGCAGGCGGATGGCCTTTGTTGCGAGCCGTTTGACTAGCGCAAAGGCCTCTTCCATGGCCCGTTCCTCATCTTCACGCTGTTCGAAAGTCGCAAAGAACTTCATGACCAAGGCCAGCTGGTCGGACTCAAACACAGGCCATTTCTCAGCAATGGCTTGCAGGAGGATTCTCTCCCCCTTTTCGACGTCATCCATGGTCGGCCTCCTTTCTGTCAGGATGACAGGGCATGAAACCAGGAGCTAGGGCAATTGTCAAGTGTACTGGGATTATTTTAGCATATTTGACTTAAAAGTAAGAAAACAGCCCCTACCAAGGGGGTTAATTTTAACTGCTTCCATGTTAGCTTTCTTCTGTTTGCTTATCGCCATAAAAACGTTTTCTTTTGCTACCTTTTTGGCGGCAAAAAGGCAGCGCAAAAACCGCCGGGGG
>CAYHTI010000179.1:0-1889 GCA_964359515.1 uncultured Gammaproteobacteria bacterium
GGCCGTCATGTGGTCCATACCCGTGCCCACGATCGGCGCTTGCGGCGCGATCAGGGAAACCGCCTGACGTTGCATGTTCGTACCCATTAAGGCACGGTTTGCGTCATCGTGCTCAACAAATGGGATCAAGGCAGTGGCAATGCTGAAAATCTGTTTGGAAGAGACGTCCATCAAGTCGCAGCGGTCAGGAGACAAGGTGCTCGGATGACCATGCACGCGCCCCTCGATCTTGGCTTCGACAAAGAAACCCTTATCGTCGATTTGGGTGGTGGCAGGCGTAGTGACGAAACGCTCCTCAGTAAACGCATCCAAATACAGAACCTCGTCGCTTACATGAGATTTGACGGGAAGCTGCTGCAATTCCTTGTCTTTGGCCAGAGCGGCCGCGGCGGATTTGTCGATCGCTTCGCCGGCTTTAACGACAACCTTGCCATTGGCTGACAAATCTTCGCGGGCAGTTTCACCCACGGCGGACTTGCCGTCATTAGCGGCCTTATTGATCACTTTGCGGAAAGGCGTCTCAAGGAAGCCGTACTTGTTCAGACGGGCATAGCTAGATAAATGTCCGACAAGACCGATATTCGGACCTTCTGGCGTGGCGATCGGACAGATACGGCCGTAATGCGTGGTATGCACGTCGCGGACATCAAAGCCGGCACGCTCACGGGACAAACCGCCGGGACCCATGGCCGACAAGCGGCGCTTGTGTTCGAGTTCGGAAAGCGGATTGATCTGGTCCATGAACTGTGAGAGCTGGGAGGACATGAAAAACTCCTTGACCACGCCCATGACTGGACGGGCATTGATCAGCTTGTTTGGGGTCAGCGTGGCAATGTCGTAGGTGGACATGCGATCTTTGACGATACGTTCCATACGGGCCAAACCGACACGGAATTTGTTCTGGATCAATTCACCGATGGCGCGCACTCGGCGGTTACCCAAGTGGTCGATATCGTCAGCATCGCGCTGGGTGATATTGAGGTTGATGATTTCTTTAACGATTTCCACCAAGTCTTCACGGCGCAAAATACGGTTGTCCTTGTTGTTCGGCAAATTCATGCCAAAACGCTGGTTCATCTTGTAGCGGCCGACCGGACCAAAGTCATAGCGGTCGAAATTGAAGAACATGGCATGGATCAGCTGGCGAGCATTATCCACGGTCGCCAGATCGCCCGGACGAATACGCTTATAGACTTCCTTCAAGCCCTCTTCTTCATTGTGGGACGCGTCCTTTTTCAAGGTATTGTCGATAAAGCGGACTTCAGGATGGATGTCGGCTCCCTCGAAAAGCTTCAAGATTTCCTCGTTGGTTGAGTAGCCAAAAGCCCGCAAGAGGGCCGTGACAGCCACTTTGCGCTTGCGATCAATTTTGACCCAAATGACATTGTTCACGTCCGTTTCAATTTCAATCCAAGCACCGCGGTTGGGGATGACTTTGGCGCCATAACTCTTGCGGCCACGATGGATTTCAGACGTAAAGAATACACCGGCAGAACGGATGAGCTGCGATACCACGACGCGCTCAATGCCGTTGATGATGAATGTGCCGCGGTTGGTCATGAGCGGCAAATCACCCATGTAAATTTCTTGCTCCTTAATTTCACCTGTCTTCTTGTTCACGAGCTTCCCCTTCACGCGCAAGGGGGCTTCATAGGTGATGTTCTTGGCACGGGAGGTCTGCTCGTCGAATTTGGGCTCGTCGAGGTAATAATCTAAAAAGTGGAGCTCAAGGTTACGGCCGATGAAATCCGTGATCGGGGAAATTTCATCGAAGAGCTCGCGCAAGCCTTCCTGTAAAAACCATTGGTACGCATTGGTCTGGATCTCGATCAAGTTCGGCATTTCCACCGCCTCGTGCAAGGTGGTGAAAAACCGTCGCTCATTGGTCG
>CAYHTI010000180.1:0-1885 GCA_964359515.1 uncultured Gammaproteobacteria bacterium
CAAAATGGGAAGTTATTTTTTCGCGGACCCTTAAGACAATAGAACAACAGCCAAGTTTAGCCAAATTGATTTTGCTTCCCCATCCCAGTTAATGTTGCACTGTACAAAAACTGTACAAAAACTGTACAAAAACTTGCGTTTCTCCTTTGTCCTTCCCCGAACAGAGATCAAGGAACAAACGCTGATTTTGAAATGCCTGACGGCAAGGCCTTATGCAGAAGTCATGCGGCTCATGGCAAGCCTGTCCGTCCGCTGTTGACCGCGAGGGCTCCTTATAGCAGCAATTCCCGCCCAAAAATAGTTTCCTTTGTTTAAAGGGTTTTCCAGGAATTGATGAAAATATTTTTTCGTAGACTTTTCATGCAAAAAGGACTGGACTTGTAAACCAACAGAATTGATCACTTGGAGGGTTTACTTGTTACGACACGGATTGTCGGCGCCAGGAATGTATTCGCTGGTTCGCCAAAAGACTTTGAAGATTCCAGATGATCGCTTAAACAGACCGCAGACCATTCCGCTTGTGGATGCAACGATGTCGGCGGCAGCAATGTTTGCACTCAAATACCCATCGATGCTTCAATTCGAGGAGGCTGTGCATCTACCTGCGATTCGCCATAATTTGGGGAGCTTGTTTCAAGTTAATCAGGTTCCGAGTGACACAGCGATGCGAGAGATTTTGGATCCAATTGAGACTAGTCATTTTCAAGATCTTTTTAAGCCATTATTTTCTGAGGCCCAGCGCGGGAAAGTGCTAGAAGGCTATGGTTTTTACAAAGGTGCTTATCTTGTAGCTTTAGATGGGACAGGCTTCTTTAGTTCCCATGAAATTCATTGTGAAAACTGTAATGTTAAGAATCACCGCGACGGCACAAAAACTTATTACCACCAGATGGTGGCAGGTGTTATGATCCATCCTGATCGCAAGGAAGTGATTCCATTTGCCCCAGAGCCAATTTCCTTCAAGGATGGGTCCAAAAAGAACGATTGCGAGCGAAATGCGGCCGAGCGGTTTTTAAGAAGATTACGACGAGAACACCCTCACTTAAAGATAATCATCACAGAGGATGGCTTGGCCTCCAACGCTCCCCACATTCAGTTAATGATGGAGCTTGAGTTTGGTTTTATTCTAGGTTGCAAACCAGGGGATCATAAAGCCCTCTTTGATTTTATTGAACAATCGGAAAAACTGGGAGAGGCTTACCGTCAGGAAATTGTCGAGGGTAAAACAACACACGAGTTTCGATGGCAAAATAACGTGCCGCTCAATGATTCGCATTCAGATCTTTTGGTGAATTTTATTGAGTACTGGGAAAAAGATAGCGACGGCAAGGTGGTTCAGCACTTCAGCTGGGTAACGGATATTGAGATCAGCACAGATAATTTAATGCAAATAATGCGAGGAGGCAGAGCACGCTGGAAAGTGGAAAATGAGACTTTTAACACGTTGAAGAACTTGGGCTACAACTTCGAACACAATTTTGGGCACGGCAACCAGAATTTGAGCAACAATTTGGCCGTCATCATGATGCTGGTGTTTTTGATTGATCAACTACAACGGCTCTGTTGCCTCCTTTTTCAAAAAGCAGTCGAAAGGCTCAAGCGTCTTTCTTACCTCTGGAGGGAGATGCGTACCTTTTTTGGACATTTGAAATTTAAAAATTGGGAAGAGTTCTTGCGGGCTCTCGCCTATGACGTTGACGTCAGTTACACGATAAACACATCTTAAAACCAGCGCTGGTTCGATTTGTCCCATCGCATTCAACGTGTAACACAATTCTGCAGCTTATTATGGCACGTCGGCTACACTGACGATAGTGGTGGTCTATGCCCATCGCGCATCGAGTCTTCTAAGTTCAGCAAAAAATATTTTCGGCGGGAGGACCTG
>CAYHTI010000181.1:0-1871 GCA_964359515.1 uncultured Gammaproteobacteria bacterium
TTTTATTGTTTTTCCACTTTGGGTGGCTCGGGTTGCGAGAACGGTAATGCCATTGTTCAGCCACCAGAAATCTTCCGAGCCGGGGTTTTGTAGAGTGTCTTGAATCTGCTCGTTGACTTGCGTCTTTCCCTGATAATCCCGTACGTTTGCCTCAAATATATGCCTCACAAGAACTCCTTGGGAGTCTGTAATAAACCTGAAAAAATCTTTGAGGGAAACAAGACAAACAAAGGCCACATCGCCCGTGCATGAGATGGGGTTCTCTGTGAGCTTCAGATCGTACGTTGTGGTAGGTGTGCGTCGAGCCAAGTCCAGTAAGGCACGAGCTCCCAGAAAATTGAACGAAAAATTCGCAGCGGAGAAGAGCTGTTTAACTGTGGCTTCGGCTCTTGCTGTCTTCCTCGATACGTTAGGATGTACTTCATCACCCTTAGTGGCATAGAAGTATGAGAACTTCAATTGCGGGAATTTCGATGCCAAGGTCTGATAAGCATCGCGGAAACGTTTGGCGGCATCGAGCAAGTTTTTATTGTATACAGTTTTCAGGGACGTGAGGGGCTTTGAAAGATCAAACAGGTCATCGGTCGCCGCTACAAATTTATCCATTGCCGCTTCCGAAAAACCAGTTCCCGTTTTAGCTTGTAGAAGAATAACGTCTATTTGGATGTTCTTGCGTAGCTCGGAAACATCACTATCTTCCTGAAGCAACTCACCATTGGTGAAGGCATAGAATCCATCGATGCCTCCGTCTCCGCCGCCAGCTACAATTCCGGATTAAATCTCATCGTAAGACAAATCGTAATCCTTGAGGACCTGCTCGGCGGCAAAGATCTCGAAGTAGGTTGCATGATCAAGAGTGGGTGCAATGTTCTGTCGCTGCTGATCTAACACCTGATCAAGGATAATCTGGTCATTGCTTGCCATTTGTTCCTCGCTTTCTCGATCTGTGCACTAACATTGCGAATAGGAATCCTCATAAAACCTTTACCGGCGACCTCAAAGATGCCGTGTATTTCTACAGTTTACGGTATGAAAACTACACTTTTCTATGGGTCATGTCAAATATTGACTGCAAGGAAGAAGCGGTACGCAAGGTTCGCGCCGGCCACCTGACGGATGGCCGTCTGTTACGTGATGGCCCGCTCCGCCGTCCTCAGCGCCGATACACGGCGCTTGCGGGCGGCTCCGCTTGCCCGGTCGCTACCGCTCCCTATTTGCCAATTGCGCGCATCCCCCTGTCGCGCCGAGGGCGCTAAGGGGGCACCTCCACCTTACCAGGTATGTTGTCCCCTTGCCGTGCTGCTGAAACAAAATCGGATGCGTCGCCCCTCCCTGCCCGAGGCGGCCAGGGCCAGGCTCCGCCCGTCTGTAGGGCTTCTGTCCCGGAACGCGATCGGCGGCGCTGTCCCTGCCAACCCAGGCGTCCGAAGCGGCCGCAGGCAGGGACATCGCCTCGTGTGCCCAAATCGAAAGGTCAAGACCAACCATCCCGACATCCTCGCCGTCCGCGTCAACCCATGCGCCCGAAACGGTCGCAGCCGCGGACGGCTTACCCTGTCGCCAAACCGAAAGGTCAAGACCCTGGCTGCGGGCAGAAAGACACCTGCCCCGCAGCCAGACTTCCGACAACCTCCAGTTACCGTAAGCTGGCCGAAACGGCCACTTACGAGACAGGCGGCCACAACCACAGTTCCATCACGACAATGGCCACAAACCCGTGCTTGCGACACAGGGATTGTGGCCATTGTCGTCGATCCGTGACGGGCGGATGAGGGTGGTAGCGGCGTTGCAGTCGCCGGGGTCGCGCCGAAACGTCGCTCCTCACCGGCTTTATGCAACGCAGCCACCCCGTATTCCCCTGCACTCCCTCG
>CAYHTI010000182.1:0-1861 GCA_964359515.1 uncultured Gammaproteobacteria bacterium
CGGCACCCGCTGTAGTCGAGCGATGCAACGAGGCGGGCATTAAAATTTTTTGGTGGAATCCGTTGTATGATGATTGGGATCAGCCTGAGAGTTATACCCGTAAAGTGTTTGAGATTACAAAAGGTATTCCATGCATTCCGGCGTTAGGCAATGTGGGCAGTGCCTCATGGGTTTTAGCCCACGCTGTTTTGGGCGCGCAGAAGGTGGGCGTGGTGGGGATGGACTTGGGATATCCTGATGGAACGAGTGTAGTCAATACACAATATTACGACATAGTGCGTCATTTGCCTCTTGAGCAATCTGAGACTTTGATGCTTCGAATTGAAAACCCTCATACAGGATCAGTGTACTTAACTGACCCTGTATATTATTGGTACCGCGAATCGTTATTAGACGCTATCCGTCAGGCAGAGTGCGTCACAGTTAATTGTTCTGAAGAAGGCATATTGTTTGGCGAAGGTGTCGGTTGGGACACGCTCGAAAAATTTGCAGTGAGCTAAAGGCTCGACATTTAGTTTATAGCGAAGGAGATTAAATCATGTCAATGCTTAAAGGAAATTACAAACTGGACAAAGAGGTCACCTCCTCTGAGAAAAAAGAGGAAAAAAAAGAAATTAATCCATTAGAGCAAGAATACTATAAAGCGGCGATGTCGAAGTTAGGCGGCAGTATTGCGTTTATTATGAAGGATAAAACATTTTTGTGGACTGGCGATGCTAAGTCTAAACCTTCATCTGCTTCTTCGGAAACCCCTACAAGTTCTTCGGCTACCGAAGAGAAGAAGTAAAAACGAATGAGCAAGATTCTTTTTATCAACCCCATCGTTCGGATGGAGGATGTGCCGAAGCATGTTCCCTATGGTATTGCTCTTTTAGCGCAGATTTGCGATCAAAAGGGGCATCAAGTTCAGGTCTTTGACGCAAATGCTTGGCGACCTACATCGGAGCAAGTCATTGAAGTATTGGAAGCGGATCGATGGGATGTGATTGGCATTGGCGGTATTTCAACGACCTACGGCTACGTTCAATTCTTGCTTGCGGAAATTGAGAAATTGCTTTTCCGCCCTTTCGTGGTCTTAGGTGGGGGTTTGCTTACCAGTATCCCGCACGACATTATGAAGTTGATGCCACGGGTAGATTTAGGAGTCGTGGGTGAGGCGTTTGTCACACTTCCAGAAGTGTTGGATCGACTTGATCATGGCAATAAGGACTGGGCATCAGTGAAGGGTGTCATTTGGCGTGATGCTCAACAGCGCTCTCACCTTAACGCGCCGCGCGAACTGATTCCTGATTTGGACACATTGCCCTATCCGGCATGGGACATGTTTCCGTTAGAGGAAGTGTATTTTAAAAATAGTCGTATGTTGTTTAGTGAAGAAGGTATGCTGGCGCAGCGCCGCTTAGATATTAATGGTAGTTTTGGATGTTCGCTCATTTGCCGTTTCTGTTTTCATTTAGGTTTGACAGGTGAAATGACAACCTACGAGACAGCAGATAATCGCGATGTGACGTTTACATATGAGCGAGACATTCGTTATCATTCCCCGGATTATATCGTCAACATGATTACCTATGTCAAGAAAAAATATAACGTAGATTTCATTTCTTTCATTGATGAAAACTTGATGACGATGAACGTGGCTACTGGCGGCAAATGGATGAAAGAGATTTGTGAGAAGATGATCCAAGCCGGGCTTCAGCCAGCGCATGTTGCGCGAGCACCTCTCCCAGGCCCACGACGCGGCCACTGCCATCCCCGGCAGGAGGCCGGCGGCGAGTGGCCCGGGGCCTACCAGATCGTCACCGCCCAGAAACCCTGAGTCCCTTCCTGCGCTGGAATATTTGATCCCCGCCATCACTTT
>CAYHTI010000183.1:0-1846 GCA_964359515.1 uncultured Gammaproteobacteria bacterium
GTAGACCGGGCTGATGGCGGCTTCATCCTGCTGCCCGCTCCTGCGCACATCGGATCGCCAGTAGCGATCGGCGCCGAACAGCGCGATCATCGCCATGACCAGCATGAGAATGAGAACGATCCTGCTCTTGCGCTGGGTCACTTGTATCGCTCCTTGTGTGTTTTGCCCTAAAACAGGGCCTACTTCGGTAGAAAGGCACTATTCCAGAGACAACACTTTATATCAGAAAATAATGAGAAAGTCAACCAAAATGAATAGCACCCCTGTACCAAGCGAACGCTTTGGTACAGGGGTGCTTTACGGACCGAGAGCCATTTTCACGGCTTGGTCTCCTTTCTGTCTCCTAGGCAGAGACGGTGCCGACCAGCGCCTGGTCGGGGTTGTGCTTCTTGTTGAGCTCCTCGAGCATCCACGACGGGAGCTTGAGCTCTTCGACCTGCTCCTTCGTCATGTACGGGAACAACATCTGGAGCACGTCGTTCCCCATGTAGGCGTAGCCGTAGACGATCCACTCGACCCGGCTGCCGGTCATGCGGTAGGCGAGCTTCGCCCCCGACGCCAACATGTGGATCTCGGACGCCGCGTGCCGGTTCTGCCCGTACACGCAGTACGCGTACTCGAACATGCGGCGCAACTCCTTGCGCCCGCCCGCGAGCTTCTCGGCCACCTTGACCGAGACGCGAGCCCAGCTCGAGCCCACCATCACGACCTGCCGCCCGTTGAGCCGAACCTTCGTCACTTGCCCTCCTTGGCAAAGAACAAATCAAATTTAGTAACTTTGAAAGTATATCATGAATTATGTATTTTGTCAAGTATTGTGTTCGTATTTTGTTCATGTCATATTTACCCCATCGACCCGATATTGATCTCTGCTATGCAACCACTAGCCGCGCAGCTGCGCCCGAAAAACCTCGATGAATATGTAGGTCAGGAACACCTGGTCGGCGCAGGTAAGCCTTTGCGCGTCGCTATTGAGAAAAAGCATCTCTTCTCTTTCATCCTTTGGGGCCCGCCAGGAACCGGTAAAACAACCTTGGCGCGCATCTACGCGAAAAATTTGGACGCGCAATTATTCGAGTTGTCAGCCGTCTCAGCTGGAAAAGCTGATGTGCGAAAGATTTTGGCAACGCCGACCATGCAAAAGAAAATCTTATTTCTAGATGAAATCCATCGTTTTAATAAAGCCCAGCAGGATTTTCTCCTGCCCTATGCAGAAAGCGGCCAGCTCACTTTGATCGGCGCCACAACCGAAAACCCTAGCTTTGAAGTTATCGCTGCCCTGCTCTCGCGTTGCCGTGTTTTTGTCCTCAATGAATTGTCAGAAAAAGAAATGGGTCAGATCATTGAGCGCGCCGGTGTTAAAATGAAAAAAGACGCCAAAGAATGGCTCATCCGCATGGCCAACGGCGATGCGCGACAGGCGCTGACCGTGATTGATGAGGCAAAAGAGCTTTATGGCAAAGTGACCGTTGAAACCCTGAAAAATGCCGTGCAGTCCAAGTTCTTGCGCTACGATAAAAAAGGCGAAGAACATTACAATGTTATCAGCGCTTTTATTAAGTCCATGCGCGCCTCACAACCTGACGCAGCCCTGTACTACCTCGCGCGCATGGTTGATGCTGGCGAAGACCCTAAATTTATAGCCCGGCGCATGGTTATTTTTGCCAGTGAAGACATAGGCATGGCCCAGCCAACCGCTCTGGTAGTGGCCAATGCCGTCTTTCAAGCGATCGATGTGATTGGCTTGCCTGAAGCGCAAATCAACTTAGCGCACGGCGTCGTGTACCTCGCCACGGCCAAGAAAAATCGCTCAGCGTACGAAGCCTATTTCAAAGCGGTGGACGAT
>CAYHTI010000184.1:0-1811 GCA_964359515.1 uncultured Gammaproteobacteria bacterium
TCCCCGACGGTTCAAATATTCGCTACAGCTTTGATACAAATGACCAGGTGACCTTACCGACGCATTGGGAAGATTTCGATTTCGCGCCAGACAGCCAACAGCTTGCCTTTAAAAGCAATGCGCTTGACCCTGACCAACGCTGGCTAGCTGTTTCGGATGCCAATGGCTCATCTACCAGGCTTATCGAACCGCTCGGTAAAAACGGCGACATTCTTACCGTAGACTGGGCACCGAACAACCAAGTTATCGGTACCTATTCACGCCCGGACGGACTGACATCTTCCGAACTCTATTTTGTAGGCTTTAACGGCGAAAATTTCCCCTTGAGCAAAATTGAGGGCCTCAAATTTGAAGGTAAATGGTTTCCCGACGGCAAGCGCCTGATGTATAGCGCCGCGCACCAGCGTGACGAATTCAAACCTCGTCTTTGGCTCGTAGACGGAACTGGCGCTGGCATGGGACAAAACAGGCAGTCGCTAAGCCTCGAAACCTGGCCGCATAAGTGCGTCTTTGCTTCGACCGACACGGCTTATTGCGGTGTGCCCACGTCCTTACCGCGAGGGGCTGGCCTCATTCCTTCGGTGGCAGACGATATCCCCGACGAGTTTTATAAAATTGACCTTCGCACGGGCACGACATCGAGAATCGCTACTCCCGAAGGCGATTTAAACGTCGCCTCCCTGTCGCTTAGCCAAGACGGCAACACCTTATTCGTCCACGACCGGTTCAGCAAGACCATTAAAAAGTTGAGCCTCTAGACCTATGGCCTCGCGGGAAGAAAAAGCCGTCAAATGGACCCTGGCCGCGGCCTTTATCATGCTGCTCTCTTTCGCCGTTGTCCTAGTCTTGCGCGGGCGCCCGAGCAAAGAAGTTGTGGACCAACAAAAGCAAGATGAGGCCTTACTCGACCTGATCGTACGCACGGCTCCCGCTTTGGGAAACGCGACAGCCGAGGTAGTTTTAGTGCAATTTTCCGACTTCCAATGCCCCTACTGCAAAACGCTTGAACCGGCCATCGACCAGATTTCAAAAGACTACCCACATATCCGTCGCATCTGGATCCATGCGATCAACCGGACCGAACACCCTGAGTCAGAAAGCGCGGCAGCTGCCGCACAATGTGCGCACGAGCAAGGTAAATTTTGGGAGTATCGAACCCAATTATTCGCTAAACAAGACCAACTCAGCACCGCCTTATACAATCAAATCGCGCAAAGCCTAGCCCTATCCCTTCCCAGCTTCCAGTCTTGTCTGGCTAATGCCGAGACACTGACGACCGTGCGCGCGCATGACCAGTTTGCACGGCGCTCCAATGTCCAGGCAACCCCGCATATCACCGTCAACAACACCCCACTTTCCGGCGACCTGACCTATGCGCAGATCAAAACAGCGATCGAGCAGGAATTGATTAAGACGGCAACAAAGTAACTTATGAAACGCCAGACCTACTTATTGGCCACCCTGTTCTCGTTGTTTCTTCTGGCTGTGTTCGTCTTATTGCGCCCTGAACCAACACAAGCGCAAGCTTTCCAATTGTTCCCTGGTGAGAACCCAGCCGGCGATTTCCGTAATTATGTCCTAAGTTTTTACACATTCTCCATTGCCGCTGGTACCTTGATCGCCACGGTACTCATCATGATCGGCGGCATGATTTGGGTGACCTCGGCCGGCAACCCCAGCCGAATTGAGTTGGCAAAGTCCTATATCATCGACTCAATCATTGGCGTGGTCCTGCTCATGAGCGCCGTGGTTTTGTTGCGCCTGATCAATCCGGCTTTAGTGGAGTTGCCTAAAATCACACCAGCAACGCT
>CAYHTI010000185.1:0-1794 GCA_964359515.1 uncultured Gammaproteobacteria bacterium
GACGCTGACGATGTCATGGCCCAGCGCCGTCTCCATGGCCGCCTTCTGGCGCTTCATTTCTTCGGCGTTGTCGAAGGAATACCACGAAGGATGCAGGCCGATCTCCCAGCCCCGGCGGGCGATCTCCCGGATCATCTCGGCGACGGTGCATTTATGCCCGTCAAAGGCGACCCGATCCGTCAACTCATAGGAGCAATCGGAGGGGTGATGTTTGCCGACGCTGCCCCAGCCCGGCCAGAAAAAGAACGTCGAACGAGCGCCGACGGCAGCTTCCACCTCCAGCCAGCGTTCATAGCAGTGCAGAGGGTCGATCGCGCCCTTGCGCAGACTTGTGGCACCACAATCACGGCCAGAGGCAAGGGCGGCCTTTGTCTTCTGTATCCAGCTTTTCGCCTGCCGCAGAGCCTGCGCGCCTGCCCGGCAAACATGCCGTTGAGAATAGAGGGTAACCAAATCGACATCGTGGGTGAGGCACACTGCGATGGGCTTTCCCTCTGGCCAAACGGGCTTCGCGCCGCCCGCCGCCAAATGCGCTACATCCACCACAGGCCGATACAACAACCCAAAAGGATTCAAGACATTAAAGGCGAAATCGGGCACTATCCGTTCCGTAGAAAAGTCCTTGGGGAGGCGTTCGGCCTCGTACCGACCTTTAAGGAGGGATTTATAATCTATGCCGCTTTTCTGGCAATGATCATAAGGTATATTGTTGACCGGCAAAATACCACGTTCTTGTTTTGAATCATGACCATCCGAACCGCCCTGCAGCGCGGCCATCTGAAAATCATCAACGGAATCGGAATGGTTGTGATTGTTCAAGGTTACCTCTGTGGGCGTCTGTATAGGTTACTTCACATCTTTAAAACCGCCCTTTTGATCAATCCTGCCGCCTGTTTCAGAAGGGGTAAGCGAGAATTGGTTTTCGATATAGAAAAATATGGAACCTGCTTTGCACCAAAAGCTCTAAAGAAACGTTCCACAGGTTCAATCATGGAGCCTTCAAAATCGAATTTCCTCGTAACACCAGCGGCAAACTGGATCGCCTCCCACATGCAAAGGCTCGTCGCGCCGCTGTTGCGTAATTCCGGATCACCACCGCCCATGATATAATATGCTGAATTTTCGCCCCACACGATATAAATCGCGGCGTGTATCCGGCCGCTACTGTCCTGCGCATAGAATATGCGCCGCGCATTGTGTTCAGCACAAACCCCATCGAGGCGACGAACGAGTTCCCGAGAGTAAGGTAACGCATGCCCCTGTCTCTGAAAGGTCAAAGCATTCACGTCCAGAAACGTCTCCAGGTCCAAATCCGACTTTATTGTAACTTGTTTTTGAGCCTTGCGTATATCACATCGGATATTTTCCAGAAACTCTTTCCATACGGCAACCATATCCACTAAATCTTCAATAACATAGGTATATCGTGTCGTTTGATTGAATCCCCTCCAATGGAAATGCAGCCAGTTCGTTACTGAGTAATGAAAATTCTGCAGGAAGTAATCGCAGGACGGCAATTGGTCGATCAGCGCCGTCATTAAATCTTTTTGCTGGCCTAACTGCTTCGCATATTTTGCCGATCACGGTCCAAGCCACGGACCCATAGTCAGGGTAAGCGACGGCATGGTGATTCGGTTTGGCTTGGGCTGGTAGTAGGGCAAGGTCGCTTGAACATGATTTGCGTTTTCTATCAACGATACATTCCAATTATCAGACCCACACACGGCATCCAGCCACCAATCTTTTGAAAAGATCGGGATGGACGGTTCTTTCTTACAAAGTTCGCGATATAAA
>CAYHTI010000186.1:0-1789 GCA_964359515.1 uncultured Gammaproteobacteria bacterium
AGCTGGTGATGTCTGACATCGACGGCACGGTGACGGAAGTCCACGGCAACCGCATTGTGGTGAAGAATGACGAGACCATGGAAGTGCGCGAATACAAGCTCAATAAGTTCGTGCGATCCAATGCTTCGACCTGTATCAACCAAAAGCCGATCGTTACCAGCGGCATTAAGGTCAAGAAGGGTGATTATCTCGCCGACGGACCAGCTATGGACCAGGGCGAACTCGCTTTGGGCCAAAACATTTTGGTGGCGTTTATGTCTTGGGAAGGCGGCAACTACGAAGATGCCATTTTGCTCAATGAACGCTTGGTCCACAATGACCGCTACACATCCATCCACATTGAGGACTACACCATCGATGTGCGCGACACGAAACTCGGGCCCGAAGTGATTACCTCCGATATCCCGAACATCAGTGAAGAGCGCCTTAAGGATCTCGACGAGGAAGGCATTATCCGTATTGGCGCCGAGGTTTCCTCTGGCGACATTTTGGTCGGCAAAATCACGCCGAAAGGGGAAACAGAGTTGTCTCCTGAAGAAAAATTGTTGCGCGTCATCTTCGGCGAAAAGGCCAAAGACGTGCGTGACAGCTCCTTGTACCTTAAGCACGGCGAGCACGGCAAAGTCGTCGACATCAAAATTTTCTCTCGCGAGGCTGGTGATAAATTGCCGACCGGCGTGATTAAGAGCGTGCAGGTTTCTGTCGCCCAGCTCCGCAAAGTGCAGGTCGGCGACAAGATGGCCGGCCGCCACGGTAACAAGGGCGTCATTTCCCGTATCGTAGCCGTTGAAGATATGCCGTTCTTGAAAGACGGCCGCCCGGTGGACATCATTTTGTCCCCGCTCGGCGTGGTCTCCCGTATGAACTTGGGTCAGATCCTGGAAACGCACTTAGGTTTGGCCGCCAAGACTTTGGGTTACACCGTTGCCACGCCTGCTTTGGATGGTGTTCCGGAAGAAATAATTAAATCAGAGTTGGAAAAAGCGGGTTATCCGCGCTCCGGTAAGATGACGGTTTATGACGGCCGCACTGGTGATTCTTTCGAAAACCAAGTGACCGTCGGCGTCATTTACATGCTCAAACTCAACCACATGGTGGAAGACAAGATCCACCAACGCTCGATTGGTCCATACTCGCTCATTACCCAGCAGCCGTTGGGTGGTAAGGCGCAGTTCGGTGGCCAGCGTTTCGGTGAAATGGAAGTCTGGGCGCTTGAAGCGTACGGCGCGGCCCACAGCTTGCAAGAAATCCTCACGATTAAGTCCGATGACGTGCTCGGCCGTTCCAAGGCTTATGAGAGCATCATTAAGGGCGAAGAAATCAAGAAGCTCAATGTCCCTGAATCATTCAATGTCTTGGTCCGTGAATTGAAGGGTCTTGGCCTGGATGTGGAGTTGCTCGACAAAGCCGGCAACCGCGTTTCCGAACAGGAATTACGTTCGGGATTGCACAATACGGATATGCGCGAGCCTACAGCGGCCAAACCGGAAGCGGTACAGGCCGATATGACGGGGTCGGAAGTCAAGGTCGCCGACGCCCCAGCCTCACAGGAAGAGCCCTCCGTCTAAGCCCTGCTGGTAACCACCAAACCTACGTATGTTTAACCCCATCAAAACAACCGATTTCAGCGGCATCCGCCTCCGCTTGGCATCGCCAGAGATGATCAAGTCTTGGTCGCATGGCGAAGTGCTGAAGCCGGAAACCATTAATTACCGCACGCAGCGCCCGGAAAAGGACGGCTTATTCTGCGAGAAGATTTTCGGTCCTTCAAAGGATTGGGAATGCTATT
>CAYHTI010000187.1:0-1764 GCA_964359515.1 uncultured Gammaproteobacteria bacterium
GCGCATGGCCGAGTACGGCGCCGGCGAGATCCTGCTCACCAGCATGGATCGCGACGGGACGAAAGACGGCTTCGACCTCGCGCTCACGCGCGCCGTGTGTGATGCCGTGAGTATCCCGGTGATCGCCTCCGGCGGCGTCGGCAACCTCGACCACCTGGTGGACGGGATCACGGAGGGTCATGCCGATGCCGTACTGGCCGCGAGCATCTTTCATTTCGGCGAATACACCGTCGGCCAAGCCAAGGACCGCATGGCCGCGGCCGGGATCGAGGTCAGAACATAAAAACATTTGTTGTACGATGGCGTCAGAGCGAGTCAGCCGTTTATTTTTCATTACACGCGCAACGTAACTTGCGCGAATACGCATCTATCCACCTTACGTGCAATTTGTCATTGCAAGACCTGATCCCCGTTGCTCCGCCTGAAGCAAAGGAGTGCGTTGATGCCCTATGACGAGCCACTGAAGTACATAAGAAGTTTTGAGCACCTTCAGGAACGAATTAATGCTGCGAGGGAAACGATTGAAGCTGGGGCACGGAAGCTAGAAGCAACTGATCGCAGGATAACTATATTTACTCAGCTTTTTGGAATCATCGACCACGCAAAGATGGGCATGGAGTATGTGCATTGCAGTCTCGATGATACAACGATCCAGGCAAGGATGTTCTCTGGCTTGGATCACAAGGACTTCATTCAGCGCTTAAATGGTTTTGTTCATTTTATTTTTATTGAAGCGAATCATGCCTATTTCAGTCTTATCGAGACATTTTTGAGGCAGATACTTCGTGCTCTCGAAGTGAATCCGAAAACTAAATTTTTTGAACTGTCTGATCAACTTGTACAGCGCTTAAAAATAGACAAGAGATGGCTTGAGTTTCTGAACTTCTATGCAGCTGTCAGAAATACACAGCACAATAACGGTGTCTCCTTTCCTCCGGATATGAAAGATCGATCATTTTCGTATAGAGGAGGCAGCTATCAATTTGCATACGGACAGCCCATTCACTTTCTCGACGGAGCCCTACGCTTGATGCTGTTTGAAGATGGCAATGATCTTGTGTTAGCTGTGTGTGAGTCAGAGGAACTCCGGGCTATTCCCGTAGTCGACGATCCTTCCCATTTTGAATATTGAGCTATGTAGGATGGACGCATTTTTTGCCCATGTGGACTCAAAAACAACGTGGGCAGATGAAAGCTCTGTCTGCCCTGCCTACATGGCTGATTGCTGATTGCACTGGTAGACTTTAGCCGCTCGCTGCCTGATACTTTAAAATAGTTTTCAAATTCACTTTGGCTAGCAGATGGCACAAGACTGGTTGGCTGAAATCCACTGGGACGAGCAGGGCCTCGTGCCGGTGATCGCGCAGGAGGCGACGACCGGCAAGGTGCTGACGCTCGCCTGGGCCAACCGCGAGGCGCTTGCGGCGACGGCCAACGAGGGCCGCGCGGTTTACTGGTCGCGCTCGCGCAAGAAACTCTGGCGCAAGGGCGAGGAATCCGGGCATGTGCAGCGGGTGCAGGAAATCCGGCTGGACTGCGACAATGACGCGGTGTTGCTCATCGTCGAGCAGGTCGGTGGCATCGCCTGCCACACCGGCCGCGAGCGCTGCTTTTATCAGCAGTTGAAGGGCGACCGTTGGGTGAGCAGCGAGCCGGTGCTCAAGAGCGCACAGGAAATCTACGGAAAGAAATAGCGATGTCGGACGTGCTGAACAAGCTGGCCGCGGTACTCGAGGCGCGCAAGGGCGCGGCGCCCGATTCGTC
>CAYHTI010000188.1:0-1758 GCA_964359515.1 uncultured Gammaproteobacteria bacterium
TGGCCATTTCTGACCTTGCTGGCCGTCTTTTTCGCATCACGTCTGGCGGCCCTCATGGCTGCCGGGTCTTTTTGGTTTGACGAGGCCTTTTCTGCACATTTTGCGAACATGAATTGGTCAGCGATGTGGCAGTATCTGCAGTACGAACATAACCCCCTTTTGCACTTTGCCGTGCTGCACGAATGGATGCGATGGTTCCCTGCTTCTGATCTCTCGCTCCGCGTTCCATCGCTGATTGCCGGACTGTTATCGATGGTCGGTATCTATACTTTGGGGTGTAAATTATTTTCACGAGCCGCTGGCTGGTGGGCCGCGTTTTTTATGACGGCCTCGACCATGATGCTTTATCACCAGACTGAGGCGAGGATGTATGCGTTCGTGGTTTTGTTCGCGGTGATGTGTATAGCCTGTTATTCGCGTAAGTTTTTTGTCATCCTCGCGAAGGCGGGGATCCAGGACGTTAAACGTTCTGACATCTGGATTCCCGCCTCCGCGGGAATGACAATAGTAGGTTACACAATTTCCGCGATTGCCCTCACACACACCCACATCACGGGCTGGAGCCTGGTTATTGCGCTGGCTGTATACCAAATAGTTGCATGGACGGCGAAAGCGCCTACACGTCGTGAGGTGGCACAATGGTCTCTTGCCTATGCGACTATCCTTGCGCTATTTCTGCTCTGGTTCATCCCTGTGGCGCTAAACAAAATCGAGGTCGGCGGTGTTGAGCAAGGTTGGTTCTTTAGCCAGCATGAACGCGGTTACTTTTTTACGCATCTGACCAATACCCTCGTGAACGGAGAAGATCGCCTGCCCTTGCGTTCGGCTGCGGCGGCATTGATGAGTTTCCTTCTTCTCTCGGCCATGATCACCTTTGATCGGCCGTCCTGGTGGCAGCGCATCAAGCATGTATTTGATCATGACCGCTGGCCGATGAGCTTGTCGGTGCATTGGACGCCCCAGATCCGTTTGTTGTTTTTTTGCCTGGCCATTCCCCTGATGATTGGCTTCGCTCTGCAGGTTACGGTGAGCAAGTATTTGCTTGTGGCTACGGTGCCACTCTTTTTGCTACTAGGATATGGCGCATCACGATTTAAATTAAAAACGCAGACAGTTCTCGCTCTCGCTCTCGCTATTGTTCTTCTCGTGCTCCCCATGCACTTGCGGCTCTACCTCGCGCCGCGTCATCACTGGGACCAAGCCGCGCAAACTGTTTCCAATCTAAAACATGAGTACCGGAATGCGCCGGTAATTGTGCATAGCTTTGCCTATTCGTTACCATTAGAGCGATACCTGAAGCGAGAATGGATTGAAATCGAGCCATTTTATGGGCTTTCTGATGCATTAAGCTTTGATGAACGCTTGGTTCGCTATAACTGGCAGGGCGTGGGATCAGAAGAATCAGCACTTGTTTTTGTATCTAATGTTAGCCAAAATTATATCATATTAGTCTCCTCAACGCCTGGAGCGCGCGAAACTGATCCGCTTAAATCAGCGTTTCTTGGCCAAGGTTGGCAAATAAAAGAAACCCATAGCTGGAACGGCTATGGTGATCCAGAAATCCTCCTGCTCATACGTCAACTATAGTTGACAAATCAGTAAAAATTTGTTAAGTTCGGCTATCAGATTTAGGTTCACGGGAAGACCTAAACCTCGATGATTACGGCGAAACGTCCAATGAGGCACGGCCCTCATTTTTTGTTATGGCCTTAGTCACCGAGAACGAAAAAATCGGTACAGCTGGCGCGTAGCCTGCTG
>CAYHTI010000189.1:0-1754 GCA_964359515.1 uncultured Gammaproteobacteria bacterium
CTCGCTGTAAAGTTGTGCACTACCGAGACAAGTCCTATGCCGTGTCTTTGTAAAAATGTGGTATAATTAAGGCATTGAATCTGCATCTACATGCGCAAATACCTTTTTAAACATCGACGGATTTTTGGCTCGTTGTTTTTGACGATTTGTATCGTGGGAGTTTTTTCTTTTGCTGACGCGGCATTTGCTATTGAATTGTCAACGCTCGGTAAGGCGGCCACTGATACCATATTTGGGACGATTCAGCGCGTGATCATTACGTTGATCAACCTTTTATTGCTTGCTTTGCTCAGCCTGGTGGTTTGGGTGTTTTCTGCCGCTACCAGTCTTTTACAAGACTTGCTGACATTTGGTTCCAGAATGAACGATTTGCCTGAGCTCATCACGGCTTGGCGTATTGTCCGCGATACGATGAATAGTTTTTTCATTGTCGTATTGATTGCGATTGCCATCTCGACCATCATCCGCTTTCAGCAATACAATTTCCGTTCAACCTTGCCGCGCTTGATCCTTGCGGCCTTTTTGGTGAATTTTAGCCGCACGATTTGTTTGTTAGCGATCAATGCCTCCAATTCTTTGATGACTACTTTTGGAAGCGCCGTGGCCGAGGCTTTGCCGATTTTCGCGATTGGTTTACGTTTGCCTGCTGTTGTCGCTTTCGATGACCTAACCTTGAACGGTTTGTTTGGCATCGATAAGGTTATTAAAGACGCGGGTGAGGCAGACAGTAGTGCCGCCACGGGCGAGTTTAGTCTGACAATAACAACGATCTTTGGCCTTTTGGTTGCTTTGGTCGCTACTGGCGCAATTGTCTTTTTTCTCATCTTGCTCCTCTTCCGGGTGATCGTATTATGGTTTTTAACGATTTTATCCCCATTAGCTTTCTTTTTGTGGGGAGTACCTGGCCGTGCAAGCAGTTATTGGGGGCAGTGGCTCAACGAATTTGTGCAGCATTTATTAGTTGGTCCAGTCGCTGCTTTTTTTCTCTACATCATCCTTTCCTTGATGATTGCCAATGTCAGCGGTAATTATGGTGGGTTGGTATCGGATAGGATTCCACCTGGCACATCTACCCTCATTTCGCATCCTAAAATTATTTTCGGCTATCTCGTCGGTATCGGCATGATGTTCATCGCTCTCGAAATCATCCAACAAATGGGCGTGCGCGGCGGGGCATTTGCCGAACGTGTTGGTGTGGATGGGATTATTAAGGGGGGGCTGCGGGGTGTCCGCGCCGCTGCGGGTTATGCGAACGACTATCTCTATAGCCGCGGCTGGTCTGTTAAACCTGGCCAAGCTCTGCAAGGTATTGGCGCTGGCATTGCCGCACGTCGTCAAAGCATGATTGAAAAGGGCGATCAGCGCATGGCTGACCGCGTTGCTGGCCTCGAAGAGAAGGGGCGACCTGTCCAGGCTTTGTTAATGGCCACTGCATCCGGCAACCAGAAATTTTGGGAACAGAACGGAGCATATGCTATCGCTAGCCGTATCGGGAGCGGTGCCAAGCGAGCCTTGACTCGCACTCGCCCTGGAGAAGGTTTGTCTGGGGATCTGCCGCAACTTCAAGAACGCTTAGAAGGGATCAATGATCGTGAGAAAGCGCTTGCAACAATCCAGAGCTGGGAGCCTGCCTCGGGTGCTTATGTTTCTAGGAAAAATCAGGCGCAATTGAAAATGGATAGCGATAAAATTGATGCGCACAAAATATACCGAACGAGCAGGAATCGTCTGGACGATTTACTTGTCCAGCAGTC
>CAYHTI010000190.1:0-1752 GCA_964359515.1 uncultured Gammaproteobacteria bacterium
ATTGGCTGGCACGCGAACAATCACTTGACTGTCCGTCCAGACATTATCGCAAGACGGCAAGCTAGCCACCTGGTCATCGGCATCGCCAGACAAACCGAGGAAAATGACGCGGCCCGGCTCAGTCCCGAAGTGACGCCCGCGCAGGGTGACAAGGTTTCCGACCGCACCATTGGCCTCGATGACTTCTTCGATGATCGGATATGCCCGGCAAAAACCGCCAACGCACAGGCCGGAAGCGCAATCCGTATTGGCCGTGCAGGCCGAACCTTCACAGAGACGGCAAGAGGGTCCGCCGCAATCCAAACCTTGTTCATCTTCGTTCTTTTGGTTGTCGAAACAATAGGCTTTTAAAATTTGTACGTTCACGGGCACGCTGACCGCGCTCAAGCCGGCAAGATCATAAACCGTGGCGGTTACATCGTGCTTGCTCAATAAGGCTAGTCCTTCCGTTAACCAGGTGGAGGAGGCCCGAAATTCAGTTTCAATCGTGCCGCCCGGTACCATGACCGTTGAAATGAGGTTGCCATCAACGGAAAATTCTACAACCGCTACCGAGATATCATCTTTTGCAACGGATTCGATCAGGACGACACTGTCCTCTGGCACGGCGGCCCCATCCGTAGGCACGGTCATGCGCGCCTGCGGAGGAATAATGTCGACCAAAGTTCCAGTCTTGAATTCAAAGCGGCATTGCGCGGAGGGCACGGAACAGCGGAAAGCATCGCCATCAACACTGGTCAATGCCGCGCCAATCAAAATATCGTAGGTCGTCTCCGCATCAAAACAACGCACGCCAGTGTTCGGCGCGGGACAAGTTTGGTTGGGAACAAAGGTCGCATGTCCCCCTTTCACCGTCCAGGCGCCGGGCACTCCAGACACGTCTCCGCCCCGTCGCACCATGACCTGCTGCTCCACCGCGCTTTGGGAAACATCCTGGTTAAACAAGAGTTGCACGGCCACATTGCGGATCGGTACCTCGCCGACCGGCACGGCGTCAATCAACAATAAGGCGTCTTTCGTGTCTAAGCCGCCGGAGCCAGACGGCACAAAGCTAGTCACTGGACCGGCTTGTTGCTGCTGGGTTTGCCGCCGAATCACTAGAAAACTCACCAGGAGCAAAATGGTAAAGAGAATGAAGAGGATGCCAAAAACAAGAGCAAGGCGGCGACCGCGTTCAAGCATCAGCACATCATTGTTTTGGCTGCCATTGCGCCAAATGACAATGCCATACGTCATGCCGGCCAGGCTTAAAATCAGCAAAACAAAAGATACTAATTGGATGCTGCGCCAAACTGGTGATACTTGCGGAAGTTGTGTTGCAGCCTCTTGTGCCTGGACCGGGGAAACAACGGAAAACACGGTTAGGACAGCGAGTCCAAGGACGAAAGACAAGGCAAAACGTTTGAAAACAGGAACCATATTACGGGCCGACACAGGGCTGATAGCAATTTTGGTAAATATCGCGGACATTGGAAGCAACTACCGGCGTATAGGTGGTGTCCGGGCTCAATCCCCCATGCTGCACGCGCACGGTCGTCTGTCGCCCATCGTTTTCAGACAAAAGCTGGTAGCTTCCCAAGTCCGGAATTTGTATATTCTGCCGGTTGATCGTCTTCATCCACAAAGGTTTGTTGAACTGAAGGCTGATAGCGCTATCAAGAGGAACGGTCGTGGCGAAAGGTAATGGTGTGACGGTCGCGACGACCGGCGCTCGCAAATCGATCTCGTTCGTCGTTTGAAAAGACAAAGAAA
>CAYHTI010000191.1:0-1695 GCA_964359515.1 uncultured Gammaproteobacteria bacterium
CCCTATACACAATGCATGGCCAACCTAGGGATAGTGCAACAGAAACATACCGCCCTTCGATTCGCTTGAGCTCACTCAGGACCTCCGGCCAAAGTCGTAGACCATGAGCGAGTTCAAGCGAGTCGAAGGGTAAGGGTGAAATCGTGAGGTAAGAGCTCACGCGCGTCCATGGTGACATGGCGCGGTGAAAACCCTGCCTGGTGTAAACGCAAATTTGGTAGCGTGCATGAGGTGTCTGGCAACAGGCATCCAAGAGAGATGGTCATCCGCGACAAAATTCGGCTTACATGCTGGCCTGAGAGATTTTATATGAAACGTTTTGAACTGGCTGTTGCCTTGCTCCTGATCCCGCTGGATTTTCTGATGCTATTTTTAGCGGCACTGGGAGCCTACTATTTGCGTTTTGAAGGCATCGTGACGCAATACCGTCCCGTTGTTTTTGATATTGATTTCGCAACTTTTTTGCGTTCCGTCATCCCGCTAATCTTGCTGTGGTTGGTTATTTACGGCATGACCGGTTTATACAATATTCGACACCCGCGCCGCATTTTGACGGAAATCAAAAAAATTTTTGTTGCATCAAGCCTCGGTTTTGCGGCAATTACGGTGGTCATCTTTTTACGCGGTGAACTGTTTAACTCGCGTTTTATCGTCCTCGCGGCCTTTATTTTGGCCGTTGTTTTCGTCACAATGGCGCGTTTGATTGTGCGCTTTGTTAAATTTCGTTTTTATCGGCGTGGTGTTGGCGTGCGACGTGTTATTCTTATCGGCCAAGATAAAACAACCCGAGCGGTTTCTTCGTTTATTAAAAATGTGCCGAATTACGGCCTGCGCGTGGTTGAGAGTATCCCCCTGGTCACGCCCGAAGCACTAGCCGCCGTACGAGCGGCTTTGCCGACACTTCAGCCCGATTTGATTTTGCAGGGCTCAGTCTTGGTTACTCGTAAAGAGTCAGAAGCCCTTCTCGATTTCGCACGGGAACATCATCTGGAGTTCCATTATGCTGCTGATCTGTTCGAGGCAAAGGCGGCTAACACAGACATTTCCACTATCGGCGACATCCCGATCGTTGAAATTAAGCAAACTTCGCTTGAGGGCTGGGGGCGTATTTATAAGCGCACCTTTGACATAATTGTCGGCGGAATAGCCTGTCTCCTGGCTTTGCCGCTGATGGCCCTGATTGCCGTCGCGATTAAGCTGGATAGCCGCGGGCCGATTGTCTATAAAAATCAGCGCGTCGGTAAAGGGGGCTCCTTCTTTTTTGTGTACAAATTCCGCCGCATGAAACAGGAATTTTGCACGGGCCCAGGATATGATCAGGACGGTAAAGCTGCGAAAGTCGAGGCCGATCTTATCGCTGTCAAAAGCCACCGCGAAGGACCGCTCTATAAAATCAGCGACGATCCTCGTAATACGCGCATCGGCCGTATGCTTGAAAAAACAAGCTTGGACGAATTGCCCCAGCTTTTTAATGTATTAGCTGGCAGCCTGAGCCTGGTGGGGCCGCGTCCGCACCAACCGCGTGAAGTTGACCGCTATGCCAAGCACCACAAGCGTGTTTTGGCTATTAAGCCTGGTGTTACGGGTTTGGCACAGATTTCTGGCCGGTCTGACCTCGAATTTGAGGAAGAAGTGCGCCTCGACACCTACTACATTGAAAATTGGACGATCCGCATGGATTTAGCTATTTTGTTG
>CAYHTI010000192.1:0-1656 GCA_964359515.1 uncultured Gammaproteobacteria bacterium
CCGACCGGCAACTCACTGCCGTCCTTACGGATCAATACCGTATGGTTTTCCATGTTCTTCACACGACGCGTCAACATGGCCTCGGAAATAAAGAGGATATTTTCGGAACGATCTTGTTCTTTCAAAAACCTCACGAAAGAACGAAATGGTTTCCCCATAACCTCCTCCTGCCCCCAACCAGTTAGCAGTGTCGCGATTGGATTCCACATGACAATATTCCAGTCTTTATCAATCGCTACCACCGCATCACCGATGCTGTGCAACAGGATTTCATTCTTTTCGTTCGCTTGCCGAATCTCCCTGGTCCGCTCCTGCACTTTCAACTCAAGGCTGTCGTATGACTGCTTAAGTTTGGAGCTCATGTCGTCAAAGGCGCGCGAAAGCTCGCCGATTTCATCTGGCTTGTCGCTGCCGACTTTATAACTCAAATCGCCTTTGCCGATAATGCTGACCCCTTTTTGCAAGGCGGTCAGGGAACCCACGACGCGTCGATAACATAAAGCCATCAAGGCAACCGCTGCCATGGCCAAACAAGCCAGCATCAAGAAGATGACGGCGTCGGCACGCATCCGTGCGGCCGATTGCTCCTGAAATGTCCTTTGGGCCAAGGCATCAGCGGACTGGATCAGCCGACGTGTCTTGACCAGTAAATCCGCAGAAAACTGTGCCTCAATCCCATCTTGGCCCCTTTCTTGGGCTGACAAAAGCATCAAGCGATCAAAGGAAGATTTCATCCCCTCCATGTCACGGCGCAGATCGCCCAAAACACCACGACTCAGCTCTTCCTGCAGCACCGGCGAAAACATGGTTTCCTTCAGGTCATCGTATTGCGCATACCATTGCACGCGCGGACGCTCGTTATACCCGCGCACATATTCTTGGGCCAAAGCATTCAATTCAAACACTTGTTGGATAAGCTTTTCCGCCGTCGCGCCCTGTGCGGCCATTAATTGGGTGTTGCGCGTAGCTAAATAAACAACCGCACCGACTAGCAGGGCAAAAATTACGACGAATAATGAGCTAAAAATGAGAAGGGTTTTAATTTTCATGTCAATGGATAATTGTCACAGCCTCAGGATGCACCTGTTCCAGCGCCTGGAAATAAATATATTCAAGGTAATTTGGTACTTGCGTTGCCGTCGTTAAACGATGATCGATAATCCACTTCGCCTGTTCTTCCATGGTCAAAAGCATGTCTTGGTTCAGATCCACGCCAACGATAAAATGCGGCCACAAATACTCCATATACGCCGCGTCGTTGTTCAACAACCTGGTTGATACTATTTCAGCTTGAACCTTGTCCTGTTCTAAATAGCGCTCAGATTGATAAAGCGCGTTGATATAGTTCTGCGCGAGATCAGGATGCCGCTCGAGAAACGAGTTTAAGGCATACACAAGCCCCAATGCGCGCTGATCACCTTGCGCTGACCATGACACGGCCATGTTTCCCAACGTTTCTTGGATCTGATACGCATGCGGATCAAAAATGAGCACCGCATCAAGGGTCCCGTTTTCGATGCGCGAGACCATCTCCGCAGGGGAAAGGTCGACAAGGCGCACGTCCGTTAATGACAACTGGTTTGCCGTCAAAAAACGTCCCAGGTAAAATTCGCCAGCGGTTTTTTTCGTTAGGCCTATGGTCTTCCCCTTCAAGTT
>CAYHTI010000193.1:0-1644 GCA_964359515.1 uncultured Gammaproteobacteria bacterium
CGTATCAAATGACGTGTTAAACCTGGCCGCCGGTAAAGAAACGTCACCAGTGACCAAGTCGATGTCCGGTTGCGAAAAATAGGTGCGGAAAATCACGAAACCAGTCGCCAAAAACAAAAGGCCAAGCACAATGAGCAGGGGCAGGCGGGATTTGGATTTTCCGGCGGCTTTCTGTATCAGCATAGCTACAGGACAATATAATAGGCCTTGATCGTAAGATTTTGCAGTTCCTGCTCCGTCGAAAAGAGGTAGCTTTCAATATCAAGGAGGCGGGTGTGCGACTGCACCTGTTCGATAAACTGCTTGAACGCGGGATATTTATCGGTGCTGACCTGCAGCTGCACATTCATTTTTTTAATCTCTTTGCTCTTCACCGCGACAGAGGTCTTGCCCACTTCCTGCTGCAGGGCCTGTTTGGCAGAAATACCCTTGTCCACCACCTCGCTGATGCTGATATCGATCAAACTGACGCCGCTTTGCCGCGCAATGGCCTCCAATTGATTCAATAGTTCGGGCACAGATTTATCAGTAGGTAAAATATTTGAGAGCAAGCTAATCTGTTCTTGGTCGATTTTTTCATAGTTATCGCGCAACTCTTTTACCTGGCTCAGGACGCGCTCGCGTTCCTTATACGTGGATTCCAAAGTCGCGGTGTCCAGCTCCTTACCAAGGCCCACGCGCCCCCATTGCGGCGCGACGACCAGCAGATAGGCCGCAACGCTGATGACGACAACGGCAATAATCGTCCACAGGGTCAGGGACTTGCGGCTTGCGAACATGCCGCGAGGGCTTTCTCCTGGATTCGCTGTTTGCTGTTTTTTGATATGCAGTTCCATATTATTGCTGGCTCCCTTCGGCGGCGACTTGTGGTGCTGGCAATGTCAATACGCCATCTTGGAGCACCAGTTGTACGTCAAAAGCGACGATCGGGACAGGCAGAGTCGCTCCCGGTTGGAGTTCTTGGCGGGCCTGGCTCACCAAAACTGATTTGACGAATCCAGGGGCGCGTTCAAGGGCCCGAATTTGGCGGGCGGCAGCATCATACGTTTTGGCGACGGCACGTAAATGCACCTCACCGCTGCTGTTCACGTTCATGCTGGTGTAATAAACATCTGGAATGGTGACTTCTTCAAGTTTCTGAAGAAACGGGGTCCAATATAAATGGTTTTCGATCTGTTCTTTGACCAAGGAAAACTGTTTTTGCAAAGCCAAGGCGGCAACTTTACCGCTGTCGTAATTCTTGATGGTCGTGTTGATCTGTGAAATTTTGGCATTCCACTCTGAAACGCGCGACTCGGCGCGCTTGGCTCTAGCTATGGCGATACCGCTGAAGAGCACCCAAACGGCAAGCGTCAATACCAAAATGCTGGCATAGAGCACCCATGGTTTGGCAGCCGCCTGCGCCGCGACGTCAGCCGGCACGAGATTCACGCGCGGACCGGACGACTCAGCCGCGGCGACGGGCTCATGAAGCTTCGCGCGAGACTCCGCCTTTTTTTCTTTTACCGGCTTCTCTTCTGGCACGAGTTGGACGGGCAGCTTCTTTTCCGTGACTATCTAGTCAATTTTAAGTGGCATGTTTAATGGCGAGGACTCTTTCTTCTTGGATGCTGCCGTCGGCTTAGGCGCTTCAACAAACTTTCG
>CAYHTI010000194.1:0-1627 GCA_964359515.1 uncultured Gammaproteobacteria bacterium
CAAGGAAACGATCAGCCGGCCGACGGGTGCGAGCCCCGGCAATTGTGCGAAGTAAACGCCGCCGCCGCGCGGGATGACATCCATGCGCGCCACGGCTCCATCTTCGTACTCGAGCATTACCTTGACCCAGTCGGGATCCTCACCCTGTTCCGGGAACTCGAAGGTGAGCTTGATCATGCCGCGGATACAGGAGTACCCGCCATTGCCATGGCTGGCGCTGCTGACGGCCGCGAACCGCTCCGCATAGGAAGAGTCCCAGTGGATCACGGGCGGCACGACGGAGAGGGGCTGCGTCTGATACCCCTGACAGCCGCTGACCAGGAGGGCCGCCACCAAAGACAAAGAGCATCGATACTTCATGGTTTCTCCTTGGCTAGGTGCGAAGGTTACCACCCAAAACTGGATTTGCGTGGAATTGTCAAGGGGCAATCCATAGCCAGCTCTAATACAAACCGAGGCCTAAACCAGTGCATCAGCCGCGCTTTTCTTGTCGAAAAAAATTGACACTTTCCCCCACCATGTCGGCCAAAATATAAAAAGCGTATTTGCACAATTTGAAAGCGTGGCGGACTTTAAGCACGGTCCAAGCTAGACTGCGGCGCGTATCCTTGGCATCACAAAACTGGTCGAGGAAGGTTTCGTGTTCCGCCTCGATGATGTCATACATCGCTTTGAAGCTGCGGTCGCTGCGCATTTGGTCCCAGATAAAACGATAATGCTTTTGCCGCCAGTAATAGCCCATCATGCCGCCATGCGCTTCCATGCGCTGCGGCAAACGCGCCGGCGCCAGAGCATCTCCAGACAAGTATTGGTCGATGAGCATGGCCGCCTCTTTGCCGGAAATGACTGATCCTTTGATGCCATCAGCCGCGAAAGCGCCGCAATACCCCGCCGCATCACCGATGAGCAAAACATTGTTGACTGAGACCCGTTTACGCGCCCCGCCAATGGGGATCATGCTGCCAAAGACATAGCCTGGCTTATTGATCTCCCCGTCGATGCTGATAGTTTTGCGTTCAAGCAGAATTTGGATAAACTTTTTCATCAATCCCGTGGCTTCACTTCGGTCTTTCATGAGCTTTGCCAGCCCAATACGGAAAGCCTTACGACCATCAACGATGGTTGGTGAAAGCCAGCCGCCATAGCCAAGCGAAAACTCGCCAAACCAAAAATGGTAAATGGTTTCAGCCGGGTTCGGACCAAGATCTACATCACCGAAAAACACTTGCTCGTAGCCGAATAAAAAGTTTGTGTTCTGGTCTAAACCTTTTATGGTAGCTGCAACGCGCGAACGCGAACCATCCGCACCGACGAGAAACTTTAAGCCCACATCCTCCGCATCGCTACCATTCGTCTGGATGCGCACGCGCGTGGGGGCATCGGCATTATCAACACCCATGAACACCGTCTTCATCTTGACGGTGACATTCGTTGGAACGCTTTCGGCGAGGGCTTTGACCAAAGCCTTGGTGTCCGTTTGGTTGATCCAGGGCTCAGAAGTTGTGGAAACAAAAAAATCGTCAAAGCTTGGAGCGACCACGCAAATCGCGGTAATCGGATTGGTAATGTACTTTTTGATATCTATAAACGAAGCGAATTCGTTGTAGGTTTTTGTCGTAATCAAACC
>CAYHTI010000195.1:0-1585 GCA_964359515.1 uncultured Gammaproteobacteria bacterium
GGATACTTCATTCTCTCGAGGAGCGGACCGGCATACCGTTGAGGTACTTGTCTTATCTGAGTTTGGACGAGGTTCCGGCTGTTTTAAAGGGCTTGGTGACCAAGCAGGCCCTGCAGCAGCGCTATGATGGGAATATGCTCGTTATTGCTGATGAAAATGGCTATAAAATGCTGGTTGGCGATGAGGCGCGTTCGCTCAATGATGAATTATCTGCACAGCTTATCGGTGAATCGCAGCAAGCGACAATAAATGGATCAATTGCGTCGCAAGGATATGCAAAAGGAATAGCCCGCATTATTTTGAATGTAAATGATTTTGCTAAATTTAAGGAGGGAGAAATTTTAGTGACAGGGATGACTCGTCCGGAATTTGTGCCACTGATGAAGAAAGCTGCCGGTATTGTTACAAACGAAGGCGGTATTACCTGTCATGCGGCCATTGTTTCGCGTGAATTAAGTAAACCATGTATTATCGGAACGCAAGTAGCGACACAATTGATTCGCGATGGTGATCTCGTGGAAGTACGCGCTTATCACGGTACTGTCCGCATCTTGGAGCGGTCTAAGTAAATTGGTCTTGTCACCCGTGCATAAGCAGATCTCCAGATTTTTTCTGGATTCCCGCTTTCGCGGGAATGACAGATGAACCTCTATGTCATTCATCAAGCTTTTTTCCCAAATCAACAAACAAACCGTCTCCCAAGCAGGCGGCAAAGGTGCATCGCTTGGCGAAATGACCCAAGCTGGCATCCCCGTACCGCCTGGTTTTGTTGTTTTAACCGATGCTTTTGATGCGTTTTTGGCACAAGCTGATTTGAAGCAGGAGATCATTTCGCAGTTGGATAAGGTCAACCATCAGGACATGGGCTCAGTTGAGAGAGCTTCGGAGCATATCCGAGACTTGATTTTAAACATCTCGGTTCCAGTTGAGTTGGGAAAGGAGATTGAAATTGCTTTCGACAAGCTCGGTGCTGAGTTTGTGGCTGTGAGGTCATCTGCAACCGCCGAAGATGGCGCGGCTTCAAGCTGGGCTGGGGAGTTGGATACGTTTTTAAATACGACGAAAGCGACATTGCTCGAAAATGTGCGGCGCTGTTGGGCTTCATTGTTTACACCGCGTGCAATTTTTTACCGTTTTGAAAAAGGTTTTAACAAAAGCCATGTCTCGGTGGCCGTGGTCGTGCAGAAAATGGTGCAAAGCGAAGTTTCGGGTGTCGCTTTCTCGGTCCATCCCGTTACCGAGGATCCAAACCAACTCATCATCGAGGCTGGTTGGGGTTTGGGCGAAGCGATTGTCTCTGGTTCAATCACGCCGGATTCGTATGTTGTCGACAAGCGCGATTGGTCATTAGTGGACGTGAATGTTGCCGAGCAAGAGCGAGGATTATACCGTGTGAACTCCTCCAGCCCGCTCCTTCCCAAAGACGGCGCAAATGCCTGGCGCGAAATTCCATCCGATAAAGGTGCGCAGCAGAAGCTGACGAATGATCAGATCCAAGAGCTGGCCCAGCTGGTCGTAAAAATCGAGCAGCATTACGACTTTCCTTGCGATATTGAGTGGGCAATGGCCGAGGGCACTCTATATA
>CAYHTI010000196.1:0-1556 GCA_964359515.1 uncultured Gammaproteobacteria bacterium
CAAAGAATTTAGCGGCAAGCTGGCCTTCAAACTCTACGACACTTTTGGTTTTCCTTTGGAAATGACACAAGAATTGGCCAATGAGCAGGGACTGACAGTGGATGTAAATGATTTTGAAACTGCGTTTAAAGCGCACCAAGACTTGTCGCGCGCCGGCGCCGAACAAAAATTCAAAGGCGGGCTGGCCGATACCGGCGAGATGTCTACCAAATATCATACGGCCACGCATTTGTTGCACGCGGCTTTACGCAAGGTATTGGGGCGGCAAGCCGAACAACGAGGCAGCAATATTACCGCCGAGCGCTTGCGTTTTGATTTTTCCCATCCGGAAAAAATGACAAATGAACAAAAGAACGCATGGCACAACAAAAACCGTGAAGGAATCAACATCCCTCCGGAACAAAAGCATCTTCCCAAAGAATACAAACAAACGGGCTACCCTTTCACTGCTACCCCCGTGCTGCCTAATGTACAGGCAAGTAACGCCGAGAGGATGTCCCTTTTTGATCTTATCCTCGAGAGATTGAATGAAGAGGTGGTGTGTCCTGGCGAAGGGACGAAGGAGGGAGCTCGCCATTTAGCTGGTGAAAAAATGAGACTTTATGATGCCATTAAAAAAATATCCGATGCGTATGACATTCCTTGGGCCATTGCTCTTGGGCTGGCCGCCAATGAAAGCGGTTACGATAAGACGGTATGTTCGACTGCCACACCTCCAGCCTGTGGAATCTTTCAATTTCAACCTGGGGCATACGTAGACGCCAAAAGATACGCGGAAAAACACCCTGAATTTTCAGGGAAAGTACGAAAGGGAGAATTACGGGGTTTTGCAGACCAATATCAGGGAATAACAGAGTGGAAGAATCGTTTGGTGCAAGCTGAAATGTTTTGTGCTTACTTTCGTCATATTCAAGAACAACTGGGAGAAGATTGTGATGCTTTAGACAAACGCTTGCAAAGCTTGGACCCCACCTACACGTTTGGGACCCTTTCCTTGATTGCAACCATTACGGCGTACAATGCCGGACCCACACGCATCAAACGCTGTATCCGTCGATTTCTAAAGTTAGAGGATGAAGGCATGAAAGCCATGATAGGAAAGCCTCCTTATGGAATAGATGTTTGGCAAGCGGTTCTAGCCAACTCTTTTGGACGTGTCATTAGGCTCGACAAAAACGGAGAAGAAAAAACTGAAGCCGTGGGTCCAGCCGTTTTCACCTATGCCGCCAAAGTACTTGCCATGGGGTCCCTCATTATTGAAGAAGAAAACATTTTGGAGGTTCTTTCAAAGACTGGCCAAGCACACCACGAGAAAAAAAACTGAGACAAACCACTCGGCGAAGCCGAGCTTACAAAAAAGTCCGTCCCGGATGGAGATAAGCCTGAAGCTCCCGCAGGTCCCTTAAGCAAATGGGGCTTTGGCCTCAGTAAATTTCTAGCCATTGGGGCCGGGTTGGTCGCAGGAATACAAGCTCGCCAAGAGTATAAAGAAAAAGGTCTCACACGCAGAGATGCCCTTAAAGGGATCGCCGCTGTCTTTGGTATGGGTGTACCGG
>CAYHTI010000197.1:0-1528 GCA_964359515.1 uncultured Gammaproteobacteria bacterium
CTTTCATCGTACGCTTGGGCATAAGCAAAGCGGTAACAATCAGGATAATTTCCGCCAAGATGCCGCCCAGCAATACATCGAGGCGCATATCAAGGAGCGCGGCTAAAAAGAAGAGGCCCATGCCGGCAACGATGGCCAGGGCGATCCAAAGCCCGATCGCTGATTCAGGTTTGCCCGAAAAATATGCGGCCTTTTCCATTTCCGACCAAACCGCTGCCTTCACTTTTGCCACTTCCTTGTAGAAATCGCTTGGCAGGTCAGCGATGAGGATGCGGTTATCAATGGCATCGGCAAACAAAGAATCCAACAAAGTTTGCTGATGCGGTTTTAATGAAGCTGTGCCGTTCTTGCGCTGTAATTCATACTCAATACTCCCCTCCAGGCCCAGCTTAGAGGCCATCGTTTTTGTGAGAGCGCTTCCTATCGTCTCTAATGCGGCAATACCCTCCTCTTGATTGCCAAACAAAGCATCGCGCAACGGCCTCGCGCTAGGTTTTCGTGCCCCGTCCCCTTTTAGGGACTTATCTGCCTGACTTGCATCAAAGACAACTTCTTTAATCGCAATATAGCCAAGTTCAGCTAAAGCAATAATTTCAGCGGCAACAAAGTCTGCCTTAAAGGATTGATGGACCAAAGAACCTGTCTCGGCAGGCGATAACTTGTCCGGGGCTTCATATTGGCGGACAATACCTCGCCCACGCGGGTCGCGGCCATGGCGGTACCAAAAAATGTAAGCAATTGCTAAAGCAAAAAGCGGCAAGAACACACCCCAGTTGTCGGAGAAAAACCAGTCAGCTTTCTTGGCGATTGTCGGCGCGGCGACCTGGCCTTTCGCCCAAGACACGGCCACGGTCATAAAATCATTGGCGCGAAACACGACGCGGTCCCCGCCAGTCTCCGAGATGCAATCCTGAGCCGTTGAACCGGTCGGGCCGGTAAAACAAATGACCTCTAAAAGCTCCTCAGTATTAAATGGCAGATGGACTGCGGCCGAGCTTTTACTGATCGGCGCTTCCCAGTTGTTTCCCGTAACATTCCAATAAAGTTCGTCGTGATCTGCCAAGTAACGCAAACCCCGCTCCGCGCGATACGCAATGACATAGGTCTTCTTCCCGCTTACATAGACATCAGGATCGCCTATTTTGATGCGTCGGTACGCGCCTTCGCGCAAAACTTCATACAGGAGAGGCTCGCCACGCTCATCCCATACGTTCACAACCTCCAACCCCAGCGAAATATGCTGGCTATATGTATTGCGGTACTTAACAGGGATGTCGCGGTAAATTCCGTGCTTGCTTGAGGGAAAATTCGTCTCGATCGTTTCCTTTACGTCGATGCTGCCGTCCTCATTTACAAAAATATCAGAATGGAAGGAGTCAATCTGCCAATCAGATGATTGCGCCAAGGCCGCGGCTGGCAGCCACGCGAGAAAAACCAACAAGGTACGCAAGAAAAAATGCTTCATATGCTATTCTGTCATCCTCGCGAAGGCGGGGATCCAGGACGTTAAACGCATCGACATCTAGAT
>CAYHTI010000198.1:0-1523 GCA_964359515.1 uncultured Gammaproteobacteria bacterium
GAACCCCGAGCTTGGCACGCTTTATAAAATCGAACCCGGTACCAAACGCTTATTGGACTTTGCCAAGAAAGTGGAAGGCTGCGCGCGTCACCATAGCATCCATGCTGCTGGCGTCGTGATCTCGCCTGAGCCGCTGACCGAGTTTACGGCCGTCCAGCTGGACGAAGAATCGGGCGTGAATGTCACACAGTATGAAATGAAGTCCGCCGAACTGTCGGGCTTGGTCAAAATGGACTTTTTAGGTATCCGCAACTTGTCGATTTTGGGGCGCACGGTTGAGCTGGTGAAAAAATTGCGCAACATTGACGTGGATATCCTCAATATCCCGCTCGACGACAAGAAGACCTATGAAATGCTGACGCGCGGCGAGACCTTTGGCTGCTTCCAGCTGGGCGGCCGCGGCATGACGCGGTACTTGATGGAACTGAAGCCGAGCTCAATCCATGACATCATGGCCATGGTGGCCTTGTTCCGCCCGGGTCCGATGGAAAGTATCCCTGAATACATCACCCGCAAACATGACCCATCCAAGATTTCCTATCCCGACAAGCGCCTGGAACAAATTTTGGAGAAATCCTACGGCTTGCTGGTGTACCAGGACGATGTCTTGATGACAGCCATCACCATTTCCGGGTATGACTGGCTGGAAGCGGACAAGTTGCGCAAGGCCATGGGGAAAAAAATTCCTGAAGAAATGGCCGCACAAAAAGAAAAGTTTATTAAGGGTGCCCAAACACATGGCGGCTTAAGCAAGCCCGAATCCGAGGCCTTGTTTAAGTTGATTGAGCCGTTCGCCGCTTACGGTTTTAACAAGGCGCATGCGGCCAGTTACGGTTTGGTGGCTTACCAGACGGCTTACATGAAGGCCAATTACGCCGTGGAGTACATGGCCTCGCTCATGACGGCCGAACATTTTGATTTAGACAAGGTTGCGGAAGCCATTAAAGAATGTAAACACCTCGGCATCCAGGTTTTGCCGCCGGATATCAACGAGTCTCTGGCTAATTTTACCGTGGTAGGGGACGCGGCCATCCGCTTCGGCTTGCTTGGCATCAAAAATATCGGCGATGCGGCGATTGACGCGATCATCGCGGAGCGGAAGGCGAACGGTCCGTACAAGTCGGTTTCTGACCTAGTCGTGCGCTTGGAGGATAAGTACGTGAATAAGAAAGTCTTGGAGAGTCTGGCCAAGACCGGCGCATTAGACTCTTTGGCAGAACGCAACCAGGTCCTCATGAACATGGAATTAGTTTTAAGTTTTGCCAAATTGCAGCATCAATTGAAGACATCGGGCCAGTCGTCACTATTTGGGGGAAGCAAGAATGCGCCGACCACGCTCAACCTTGCTTCAATGGCCGCTGCTACCGATCAGGACAAGATGAACTGGGAAAAAGAATTGCTTGGCGTTTACATCAGTACCCATCCTTTTGAAAAGACCGCCAAGCTTTTGGGCAACCTTGTTTCAAAAATCCAGCATCTCGCGGAATCGCCTGATGGGCAAAATATCTGCGTAGCCGGCATGG
>CAYHTI010000199.1:0-1514 GCA_964359515.1 uncultured Gammaproteobacteria bacterium
ACGTGAACGAGAACTTCATGGTTGTGCAAACTCCTAATTTAGAAGTAGTGACCGTGGTTGCTAACGACCAGACTGTTTGGCCTGGATCCCATAATATCAAGCAGTTCCAGGTAGTAAAAATGTTAGGCCAGCGCAACCAGGACATGTTTTTTGCCAATGAAATCAAGGTGGACGGTGGTGCGGAACCATTGCATATCAGCCGCGACGAGCAAGATTGCGTGGACAAGACCCGCTGGTTAAAAAAGCAAGATGTCGTGCAGCGCCGCCGTGATGCCGTGCAGCAGCCCTTTACTCCCATGTACGGTACCGCGCAATTGATTAAAAATATTTATTAGAAGTGAAAGACGCTTTGCCTTCCTGCTGTATTGATAGGCAAAGGTCGAAAACCTATTGGTTCTTCATCATCGCAACAAAAGGGTCCTAAGAGGATCCTTTTGTTTTTGCATTGGGTAGATTTCAATGCGGCTCTGTGTTAGTCTCAACAAGTGTTGTTGAGACATTTTTTATGGGCGTGAAAAAATACGTTGTTGAAACTCCGTCGACGGGAATTCCGATGAAAATTCAATACGCAGCTGAGCTGAATGAACCACAGCTCGCTGTCGTTTGCGGCGGGGAAGGGCCGTGTTTAGTCTTGGCTGGCGCGGGAAGCGGTAAGACCCGTACTCTCGTGTATCGCGTGGCTTATTTACTCGAACGCGGCGTACCGGCTGACCGCATTTTGTTGGTGACCTTTACGAATAAGGCGGCGCGGGAAATGATGGAGCGCGTACAAAGCTTATTAGGCAGTCAGCCCCGCGGGCTTTGGGGTGGAACTTTCCATTCGGTCGCTAACCGTGTCTTGCGCCAATACGCGAAGGCGCTTGGGTATAACAATGATTTCGGCATTTTAGACTCGGATGACAGCAAAAAACTGATTTCGCAAATTTATTCCGAGCTTGGCATACGGAAAGACAAGTATTTTCCCAAACCGGCCGTCATGCATGGCATGATTTCCTTCGCGAAAAATAGCCAAAAGCCAGTTACCGAGCTGCTGGAAAGCAATTATTCGTACTTGTCAGCCGATATCTGGCCGATGATCGAGCGTATCGCCCAGGAGTATGAAGGAAAAAAGCGCGAGGCCAATGTCATGGACTTCGACGATTTGCTGATCAATTGGCTGCGCCTGATGCGCGACGTGCCCGAGGTCGGCGCGCGAATGGCTGAACAGTTCCAATATGTCCTAGTCGATGAGTTTCAAGACACGAACACGGTGCAAGCTGATCTGGTACGCGCCTTGGCCCAGCCGCAGCGCAATATCTTGGTCGTGGGCGACGATGCGCAAAGCATTTATTCGTTTCGCGCCGCTACGGTTGAAAATATTTTGACCTTCCAGCGCCATTTCCCTGAAGCAAAGATTTTCAAGCTGGAAATGAATTACCGCAGTTCTCCGGAAATTTTGCGTTTGGCCAATGAAAGCATCCGGCATAATCGCTTTCAGTATGACAAGCAGCTGCAGACCAACCGCCCGGTCGGCG